>DAOUWH010000293.1 GCA_030667205.1 Nitrospirota bacterium | reverse complement strand
TTAGCGCCCACGACAGGAGGCTCGGACACCTCAGGCGCTACAGTAAAAAATCCATTAAGGCCCTGCTTACGGACTTCCAGTGCGTAGACATGGGCTACTGGATGTCGTCGCTGTTTTTGCCACTGGCCGTATACAGGCTCCTGGGCAGGGGCGGCGAGTCCGGTGCAGAGACGTACCCGCACATCCCGGCACTTCTGGACAGTATCTTTTACAGGGCGCTTTCTGTGGAGAACAGGCTGATAAAGCTCGGCGTGCCCCTGCCCGTGGGCACTACCATTTACGGGGTCTTAAGAAGCGGGAAAACTCAGCCGTAGTAGCCGAGCACCTTATATGCCCTGATGCGGAAGAGGTCGGAGAACATCTTTAGCGGGTCCCCCGGAATACTGACCTTCGAGGCGGGCGAGTTGAGCCACCTGATGGGAACCTCTTTGATCCTCAAGCCCATGCCCTTTGCGATGAACAAGGCCTCCACATCGAAACCGAAGCCGTTTATCCTGCATTTTTCAAAGACCTTTCGCGCCGCCTCGCCCTTGAATAGCTTGAAGCCGCACTGGGTGTCTTTTATACCTCTTATTACGAGGAGGCGCACGAGGAGGTTGAACATCTTGCCCATCCCTTCCCTGTACCACAGCTGCCTGATAGCGAGGTCGGACTCGGCCATGCCCCTTGAGCCGATGGCTATCTCGTAATCCCCGCGCAGGAAAGGCAGGAGCTTTTTCGTATCTTCCACGGGGGTGGAGAGGTCGGCGTCGCTTATGAGTATGACGGTTCCCCTTGAGTCGAGGATGCCCCTTCTGACGGAAAACCCCTTGCCCATGTTTTTATCGTTTGTCAAAAGCCTTATGCCCGGGATTTCGGAGGCCATCCTGAGGACCTCGGAGGCGGTGGAGTCGGTGCTCCCGTCGTCTACCACGAGTATTTCGAAGCCCTCGGGGGTATCCCGGAAATAATCGTGTATCTTTTGGAGTGTGCCGGGCAGCCGTTCCTGTTCGTTATATGCCGGGATTATTACAGAAATGCCTTTGTCAGCCATACGGTTTATTATAACCGGTGCGTGGTGCTAAATCTTGCCTGCCTGCCGAATTAAACGGTTGGCTTGATGAACCTTGATTAACAGGGGCCGCATCTGACATCCGGTTATGACATTTGGGTTTGGCATCATGTTAAAATCTATTAATCCCTGTTATGAAACCGGATCAAGCTTCTGAGGATATGCCTTTAAAACAGCCCCCTGCCATCAGGGCGCTGCTTGTGGCGTGGCTTTTGCTGTTTTTTATGTTCGGCCTTTTAACGCTGAAAGTGTACCCGCCCGTGAACTACAACCTCACCGACGAGATATGGGCGATGCACTCTAGCACGGCCTTCGTGGAAGGGAAGGGTGAGAGTTCGAAAGTCACCCCGAGGTTTTATTTCGGAGCGCTGGGGGCATTTCAGAGCATCGCCGGCAAGGGCATAGCCACTGCGCGGGCGTTCTCCCTCATAGCGGCCATGGTTGTGCTTTATCTGACATATCTTTTGGGCCGCGAGCTTAAGGACGGGTATGCAGGGCTTTTGTCCTCGGTCTTACTGGGCAGCACGTTTGCCTTTTCGTGGCACAGCAGGGTCATAAGGAACGAGATGCTGACCGCCGCGTTTGTAGCGGCGGCCGTGTATTTGATATATTACGCCTTCAAAAGGGAGAAGCACCGGTACCTGTTCGTGGGCAGCCTGCTTGCCGCCCTGTCGGTCAACGTGCACCCCAACAGCCTCCAGTACGCCCTGGGCATAATACC
>DAOUWH010000002.1 GCA_030667205.1 Nitrospirota bacterium | reverse complement strand
TCGCCCCCTGGGAAAGAAAATAATGAACATATAAAAAAAGGGGTCATCTTTCAGCCCCCATTGAAAGTTTCAGTGTAGCGAGGGAGGCCGCAGGGTTAAAAGCTAATTCGTGTCTGAGGGAGGAACGACCGAGTTTGAATTAGCTTACCGGAGGCCGACCGAAACGGAGCGCCCGGAAACTTTCGCAGGGCGCCCTTTTTTGGCAACTTTTTTGGGCGAGCAAAAAAGTGCCGGGGTCTGGGGCAGAGCCCCAACGGATGAGATTGCTTCGTCGGCCTATCGGCCTCCTCGCAATGACAGAATTAAAAAGTCCTCGCAATGACGGTCTTGTGGAGTATGGGGCAGAGCCCCAAAGAAAGATTGCGGAGCCCCAAAGAATGCTATTTACCACTTAATCAGCGCCGAGGCCCAGGTGAGCCCTCCCCCAAAGGCCTCCAGCATCACGTAGTCGCCCTTTTTTATCCTCTGCGTCCTGACCGCCTCGTCAAGGGCGATGGGCACGGAGGCGGCAGAGGTGTTCCCGTACTTTTCGAGGTTGGTAAAAACCCTGTCCATCGGAAGCCCCAGCCTCTTTGCGGTGGCCTTGATAATCCTCATGTTGGCCTGGTGCGGGATAAGGAGCGCAAGCTGGGAAGGTTTGATATTGTTTTTCTTTAAAGTGTCCACGACGAGTTTTTCGAGGGTCTTTACCGCGACCTTAAAGGTCTCGTTGCCCTTCATCTTTATGTAATGGCGCTTCTTTTTCAGCGACTCCTCGGATGGCGGGTATTTCGAGCCGCCGCCGGGAAGCATTATGAGGTCCTGGTGTTTGCCGTCGGAGTATATATGGGTGGATATGATACCACTGTCCCCTTTGGCAGGCTCAACCACCACCGCCCCGGCCCCGTCGCCGAACAGGACGCAGGTCGTGCGGTCTTCCCAGTCCAGAAACTTCGAAAACACCTCGCTTCCCACCAGAAGGACCCTTTCGGCCAGCGAGCTTTTTATATAGGCCTCTGCCACAGAGAGGCCGTAGACAAAACCCGAACACGCGGCATTTACATCAAAGGCAGCGGCATTTTTTGCCCCGAGCTTCTCCTGCAGTATGCAGGCGGTTGAAGGAAACAGCATGTCGGGAGTCGAGGTGGCTACGACAATGAGGTCCAGATTGCTGGGCTTCAGGCCCGCGGCATCAAGCGCGGCCTTTGAGGCCTCATACGCGAGGTCCGATGCAGTCTGTTTGGGGGCCGCCATCCTCCGCTGCCTTATGCCGGTCCTCTCGAATATCCACTCGTCGGAAGTGTCCACGATTTTTTCGAGGTCATGGTTGGTGAGGATTTTTTCCGGAACGTACGAGCCGGTTGAGACTATCCTAGCCCGCAACAACTGTATTCTCCGCCGGGCGGGCTATGAGGCTTATGTCCCTGGCAATGGTTTCCTTCACTTTCTTCTCAGAGAAGTCCGCGGCGATTCTGAGGGCGTTTCTGATGGCAATGTCCGAGGAACGGCCATGCGAAATGATGCAGTTGCCGTTTATGCCCAGAAGGGGCGCGCCGCCGTACTCGGCATAGTCGGTCATGCGCTTAAAACTGTTGAAGGCCGGTTTCAGCAGCACGTAGCCGAGCCTCCCGGTCACTATCTTGACTATCTCTCTTTTGAGCATCCTTATCGTGCCCTCGGCAACCCCCTCGCTCGTCTTAAGCACGATGTTGCCCACAAACCCGTCGCAGACCACGACGTCGGTCTTGCCGAAGAACATGTCCTTGCTCTCGACGTTTCCGATAAAGTTTATATCGGCCTTCTCCATAAGCTTGTACGCCTCTTTTGTAAGCTCGTTGCCCTTGCTGGCCTCCTCGCCTATTGAAAGCAGCGCTACCTTGGGTTTCCGCCTGCCGAGCATGAGCCTGCAATATGCGCTTCCCATGTATGCGAACTGCAGGAGGTTCTCCGGGCTGCAATCGACGTTTGCGCCCGCATCAAGAAGGATAAAGGGTTTTTTGAACACAGGGATTATGGTTGCGATTGCCGGTCTGTAAACGCCCTTGAGTTTGCCGAACTTCAGAAGCGCAAGCGCCATGGCGGCGCCAGAGTTTCCCGCGCTGACTACCGCGTCGGCCTCGTTGTGCTCGACGAGCTCGACCGCCCGTGCTATGGACGACTTTTTCTTCTTCCTTATCGCGCTCAGAGGTTGCTCGTCCATCGCGATTACCTCAGGCGCGTGCACTACGGTCAGCCGGGATTCCGGGTACCTTTTGCGCGAAAGCTCACTCTCCAAAACCTTCCTGTCACCCACGAGCACCACGCTGGTGTTCGTGCAAAGGTTTACGAAATCCACCGCCCCGGCCACTGTGACCGAGGGGGCATGGTCGCCCCCCATTGCGTCGAGGGCTATCCTCACTTCTCTTTTTCTACCACAGCAAGGACCTTCCGGCCCTTGTATGAACCGCAGCTGGTACACGCCATGTGCGGGAGCTTCGGCTCGTTGCACTCGGGGCAGACGCCGAGGTCAGGGATCTGTCCTTTCCAGTTGGCCCTGCGCTTGTCGCGCCTGGAGCGCGTATGCCTGTGAGTTGGGTTAGCCATTGTTACTCCTTTCCCTTCTGAAGATATTTTTTAAGGGCCTGCATCCTGTTGTCCGCTCTCTTAAGTCCGCAGTCGCAGGTCCTCTCGTTCAGGTTCGTCCCGCATGCCGGGCATATGCCCTTGCACGATTCGCTGCACAGGGGCTTCATCGGGACATTCAGGAAAACCTGCTCCCCTGAAACCTCCCCGAGGTCAACCTCGCCTCCCCGGTAAAAGCCCGTGTTAAGCTCGTCGGAGGCGAGTTCGTGCTTCTCCTCCCGCCCGAGTTCCTCCGCCGGGAGAAAAACCAGGTCAACAGGGACTGAGAGGTCCTTGCTGAACGGTTTTAAACACCTGCTGCACTCAAGGCTCAGTCCCGCCTCTATGCTCCCCCTGAGCCTGACCTCGGCACCGATTTTCTCGACCCTCATTTTAAGGGCCGCCCTCGCGGCAATCCCGCCGGTCTCGGACCCGATGCTCTCTTCGTCTTCTATATCAAACCCCTCATCGGGGATTTCTGACACCTGAATTTTCATTTCCTTATGCCAAAAAAGACAGATTAACATGATAACCCTTATATATACCCATGTCAAGCAATAGGGGGTACACCTGCTTAATAAAAAAGCATAAAATATCTTGACTACATATCCGGAAAGGCATAAAATTATGCTAAGATGTCCGCAGGGGTTTTACTTGTGTTTCCGTTTCAGCAGGAAATTTTTCGTAAAATGAACTTATAGAATTTCCGGGAGGATGAAGATGGGCAAAATCAGGATAGCGATTGTCGGGGTCGGCAACTGTGCCAGCTCGCTTGTCCAGGGTATCCAGCACTACAGGGATAAAGACGCCAACGAAGCATTCGGCCTCATGCACTGGGACATCGAAGGATACAAGCCCTCCGATATCCAGGTGGCCATTGCTTTTGATATCGATAAAAGGAAGATTGGGAAAGACGTCTCGGAGGCCATCTTCGCGGAGCCCAACAATACAACGGTATTTTGCAAGGACGTGCCCCAATCGGACGTAAAGGTCCAGATGGGCCGCATCCTTGACGGCTTTTCCGAACACATGAGGGACTACGCCGACAAATATACCTTCGCCCTGGCCGATGCCCCGGAGCCCGGCGAGAACGAAGTCGTCTCCGAGCTTAAGAAATCCGGCGCCGAGATACTCCTGAACTATCTCCCCGTCGGCTCCGAGGACGCCACCCGGTTCTACGCAAAGTGCGCACTGAAGGCAAACGTAGCGTTTATCAACTGCATGCCTGTATTCATCGCCAGCGACCCGACATGGGCCCAGCGCTTCAAGGACAGCAACGTCCCCATCATCGGAGACGACATCAAGGCCCAACTCGGCGCGACCATCACACACAGGATGTTAACCGACCTTTTCAGGAAGCGGGGAGTAACGCTCGAGCGCACCTACCAGCTCAACACAGGCGGCAATACCGATTTCCTGAACATGCTCAACCGCAGCCGCCTTGTCTCGAAGAAAACTTCAAAGACCGAAGCCGTACAGTCCGTGGCCGAGAGCAGGCTCGAAGACGAAAACATACATATCGGCCCCAGCGACTATGTCGCCTGGCAGAAGGACAACAAGGTGTGTTTCATCCGAATGGAGGGCAAGCTCTTCGGAGGCGTGCCCATGAACCTGGAGCTACGCCTCTCGGTCGAGGACTCTCCGAATTCGGCCGGCGTGGCCATAGACGCCATACGCTGCGCCAAGCTCGCCCTGGACCGCGGCGAGGGCGGCGTGCTCTATCCCCCTTCGGCCTACTTCATGAAGCACCCGCCGGTGCAGTACACCGACGACGAGGCCTACCGCATGACGGAAGCGTTCATCGCCGGCAGGTGGGAAAGAAACATACACGACACATCAGCCATAGTCAGCGAACCCAGGTTCTCGCGCAACAACGAAGACGATTCCTGAGCGGATTACTTGCTGAAGAGCGCCTCGACGAACTCCGCCGGGTCGAAATCCCTGAGGTCGTCCACACCCTCGCCTATACCGATAAGCCTTACGGGTATTCCGAGCTCTTTTTTAATCGCGAATATGATGCCGCCCTTTGCCGTGCCGTCAAGCTTGGTAAGGGCGATGCCGCTTATGCCGAGGGCGTCGTTGAACGTCCCGGCCTGGCTGAGGGCGTTCTGCCCCGTGGTGGCATCGAGCACCAGAAGCACTTCCTGCGGGGCGTCGGGCATTGCCTTGCCGATTACGCGCTTGACCTTTTTCAGCTCCTCCATGAGTGGGCTTTTAGTATGGAGTCTGCCAGCGGTATCAACGATGACGACGTCGATATTCCTGTGTCTTGCGGCCTCGACCGCGTCGTAGGCCACGGCAGCGGGATCCGCGCCGCTCTGGTGCTTGATTATCCCGGCCCCTGCCCTCCGGGCCCATATCTCAAGCTGCTCGATAGCGGCCGCCCTGAAGGTGTCGGAGGCCGCGAGCATTACGGACATGCCCTCGGAGACGTACCTGCTTGCCAGCTTCCCGATAGTGGTGGTCTTTCCCGTCCCGTTTACGCCCAGGACAAGTATCACAAAGGGGCTCTCGCCGAAGGTCACAAGGGGCTGTGAGTTGCCGAGAATCGCGGCCATCTCCTTTTTGATGAACTCGTTTACCGAACCCGAGGCCTTTATCTCCTGCTGCTTCTCCCTGAGGTGCTCGCAAATCTCCAGGGAGGCCTTCACGCCCACGTCGGAGCTTATGAGGACCTCTTCGAGCTCCTCAAGGGTCTCCTCGTCAAGCCCCCTGCCGGAGAAGACCGCTTCTATTCTCCCCGCAAGCCCGCCCCTTGTCTTTGCGAGCCCTTCCTTAAGCCTTTCGAACAAACCCATCTATGTATAATACAGCATGGACTTCCACCAATTCCTTGTGCCCCGTCTCGAAGGCGATGAGATCAAAAATAACCTCGCCCGCTATCTCGAACTTGTAAAAAAAGGCGTGGCGGGCTTCGTAGTGTTCGGAGGCGAGGTCGAAGCCCTCAGAGAGGGAATACTGATGCTTCAGGAGGAGGCCTCAATTCCGCTCATCATAGCGTCCGACCTCGAGCAGGGGCTTGGCCAGCAACTAAGAGGGGGCACGCTCCTTCCGCCCGCCGCGGCCATCTCGCGAGCCGAGAGCGAAAGCCCCGGGCTTGCGCGAAAGGCATTTGAATGCATGGCCCGCGAGGCCGCCTATGCAGGCATTAACACCATCTTCGCCCCGGTGCTCGACGTGGACACCAACCCCGAAAATCCGATCATCTCCACGCGTGCTTTCTCAGAGGAGCCCGAAACGGTCTCGGCCCTCGGGGCCATGATGGCAGAGACATTTATTGAAAACAACATCCAGCCCTGCGGAAAACACTTTCCCGGGCACGGAAGCACCTCTGTGGATTCCCACCTGGTTTTGCCCTTGGTCGAAAAATCCATTGAGGAGCTTGAGGCCTGCGAGCTCAAGCCCTTCAGAAGAGCCGTCGCCTCTGGCCTCGGCATGATGATGCTGGGGCACCTGAGCGTGCCCGCGATAGAACCCTCAGGAGACCCTGTTTCCGTCTCCCCGGCGGCGGTCAGGTTTATCAGGGACGAGATGGAGTTTTCAGGAGTTATCATAACCGACGCCATGAACATGAAAGGACTCGGTTCATACAGTGCCTCGGAGGCCGCCCGTATGGCGCTTGAGGCAGGGGTGGACCTCCTGCTTCATCCCGAGG
The DNA here is from genome assembly GCA_030667205.1 of Nitrospirota bacterium. Classification (GTDB taxonomy): domain Bacteria; phylum Nitrospirota; class Thermodesulfovibrionia; order Thermodesulfovibrionales; family JdFR-86; genus DAOUWH01. The sequence goes on along the minus strand of DAOUWH010000002.1, from coordinate 11,094 downwards.
AGCCCGAGAGGCTTGCCTCCGAACTTGAACAAAGCGGCCTCAATATAAAAAGCGACCGGTTGAAAAAATTCAGGGAGACCCTGCTTAAAACCCCCGCATCCACCGCCCCTCCCCCGCTGTGCGAAGACCTCTCGCGAGAGATCACCCAAAAGGCAATAACGGTCGAGGGCGTTTTACTACCGTTTAAAAACCCCTTCGTGATAGTGCTGACCGACGGGGAGGAAAAAGGCTCGGCCTTTATCCGGGCACTCAGGGAGGGGTTTCCATCCCTCGGCCAAAGCCTCATCACCGGGGATGGAGGCAACCTAGAGGAGCCGGCACCTGCGGGAACAGACGTCGTAGTTGCAATTTTCTCGAAAATACAAGCATTTAAGGGCGGTGCCGCACCGTGGATAAAGGACTCCCTGAGGGCGCTTGAGGGCAATTTGAAGGTAGCGGTTAGCTTCGGAAGCCCGCACCTCATCAAAGGCCTCGGAGGGGATATTACGAGTGTCTACGCCTGGTGGGCATCAGGGACGGCGCAGGAGGAAGTGGCAAAATTGTTATTGATTTAAACATTTTACTTGCATTATTATAAAGTTATGGTTATAATTTTGACGATTGCGATATAATGTGTCCGGAAGTTAAAACTACGGAGACGACCATTTAAAGTTTACAGGAGGTGCTTATGAGGCTAAGGGACAACAGAGGTTTCACACTTATTGAACTGGTAATGATTATCGTCATCCTTGGCATACTCGCCGCGGCAGCGATAGTCAAGTACTACGACCTGCAGACCGATGCCGAAAATGCGGCAATCAGGGGCATATACGGCAATATCGCCTCTGCCTACGGGATTGCGATCGCATCGGTGAAAAGCGACCCGGCAATTGCGGCGGTCAATGCCCGCCTCGGAGGCGACTCCGGCACCCTACAGGTTAACGACGGCGGTGCGATTACGATCAGGGGCGGCGCAAACACGATTTTCGGCGCGAGGGCGGGCGGCTCTTGGACTATCACCGGTGATCCTATCATCGACTTCGGCAACCTCACCGTAACGACATACCCCTAAAATCGCCACATAAAGGCTACTACTTAATGCGGGGCCATCAGGCCCCGCATTTTACACTCGCTTGAGACCAAAAGACTATATATCCCTTGCGCTTTTCATCTCCGTCTTTTGCCTGTACCTGATTTATCTGTGCCCCACCCTCTTTAGCGGCGACAGCCCCCTTCTAACAGTCTCTGCCTTCGCACTCGGGCCCGCCCACCCGCCGGGCTATCCGCTTTACGTAATGCTGGGCAAGGCGCTTTCGTTCATTCCCGCAGGGAGCGTTGCTTTTAAACTCAATCTCCTCTCGGCACTTTCAGGGGCGGCGGCCTCGGTGCTGGTCTTTAAATCCGTGCGCATGCTCACCGACGGAAACACCCCCGCCGCCGTGTTCGCGGCCCTTCTTTCGGCAGCAACGCCCCTTGCCTGGGCAGAGGCGACAAAGGCCGAGGTCTATACCCTTAATGCCGCGCTCGTAATGGCAATTTTCTACCTCGGCCTGAGGTTCCTGAAAGAGGCCCCGGACAGGAGGCTTCTCTTTGCCATGTCGTTCATACTGGGCATTGGCATGGGCAACCACCACACCATAGGGTTCATGGTCTTCCCGCTGGCGCTTGCCTCAGCCCTGAGGGCGAGGGACATGAGGACGGCCCTTTACTGTCTCCTGTTCTTTACGGCAGGGACGGGCATTTATGTCTTAAGCCACATACGCTCCCTTAAATATCTTGCCGACGGGGCGCTGTTTGCCTACTCCGACGCAAGCACGCTCAAAAACTTCCTGGTTACGTTCTTAAGGGAAGAATACCAGTCGAGCATCAAGCTTGTGGCCGCACCCGCCCACGACCCCTTAAGCTTCTTCCGCGGCATATATAACGTGGCGCGGTATCTCTTATACGGCAACATGGGGATCTTCAGCGTACTGGCCGTGCTGTGCATACCCCTGCTCTGGAGGAGGAAGGCCGAGCTTTCATTCGTCCTTGCCTCTTTTCTTTCATATGCGGCAGTGCTTTCGGCAATGGTATATGCGTCCGGGGAGCCCAGGGCCAACAGCCTGTTCCTGCTGGACCCGTATATGCTGCCGACCCTTTACATAGCCTCGGCATCTGCCGGGTGCGGCCTGTTCTTCCTTATCAGGCCCATTACGCGCAGGGCACCCGACATCCAGCCGCTGCTTGCCCTTGCCGTGGTGCTTCTGCCCCTTGTCTTTACACTCCCCGAAGCCCTCAGGACAAACGACCTCAGCAGGCATTATCTTGCCGAGGATTTCTCGGACAACCTCCTTGAGGCCCTTCCGCCCCGGAGCATCGTGATAGCCGACTCGGACTCCTCGTACTTTCCCCTGGCCTACAAGAACTTTGTCGAGAAAAAGCGTGACGACGTCCTCCTGCTTTACGGCGATGCCGGGGGCATCATGACGCAATCGGCCCCCATGTGGAGCTATAAAACCCTTTTCAGCGACCTTCCGGCAATGGGCTCTTTTTATCCCGTCCCCGATGACTACCTTTACGGCAAACAGGTATTCGCCTTCGATGTCCTGCGCCTTTCGGAAGATTTTATTTCCCGTTTCAGGATAGTGCCGTTCATCAACAGCTACAGGCTCATACCGATTGAGCAGGAGATCGACAGGGCCCGTGCCAAGGACGAGTTCAGGCGGGCCTTCGGGATGCTCGTATACGAAAGGACCTTGAGGGAAAAGGCGTCCGATGTCTACTCGACCGAGCTTAAGATGTCGATGTTCATCCCGCTTGCCCACTACGCCTATCTGCTAAGGGAACAGGGCGATGCCGACCTATCGCAAAAGTATTACGAAAACTCCATAAAGCTCATCACCCGGAAGGGCGTGGCCCACTACATGCTTTACCTCAAAGCCGGGGGCAGGAAGGACGAGGCAGAGGCCTTTGTAGAGGCCCTCGAACCCTATGCAGAAACGTACCCCAATGTAAGAAAGCTCAGCGAGGAGCTTAAAAAGGAGTATTTGTAGTGTGGGATTGCAACCGTAAGGGCCTTCCAAAATCCTTCAGGAAATTCTATAATGCAGTGGGAATGGAGGGGGCCTGAGTTTTTGAAGCTTTCAAGCGTGAGTATTTATTCAGATTTTTCCATTTATTACCTTCTAAATTCAATTAACAGAGTGCCCAAAATTATCGCTTGACACCGTGCTTTATTGGTGATACGTTTTTTAAATGTAGGCAAGTAGTTCTGTAAGAGAAAAAATACTGCAGGAGGGTAACAGTGACGTATAAACCTGGCAGCAAAGGCGTCGCTGTCATATTTGTTGCCTTATCGCTGGTTTTCCTTATAGCTCTTATCGGGTTCGTCTTAAACGTGAGCTATGCGTACTATGTAAGTCACCAGCTCCAGGTCGCGGCTGATGCCGCTGCTTTGGCGGGTATAAGCAAAATAAACGACAGCGACGACAGCACGCAGTTTTTAGCAAGACAGGAGGCGCAGAAATTCTCAGAGAAGAATTATGCTTCGGGGAAACCAGTAAAGCTGGATTGCGATTTCGATACATCCCTTAGCAACTCAAACGATATAACTGTCGGGCACTGGAGCGGTTCTAACTACCAGCCCGGCATTACGCCGGTTAACGCACTTCAGGCCAGGCCTCGCAAAACTGATGATTCCCCAAATAGTTCTTTGCCGCTCCTGTTTAGAGTTGCGGGTTGGGATGCAATGGATATCACGACTGAGGCTATCGCAGCACTGTCAACACATGCAAACGCTCCAATAGCCTTCTGTACGAACGCTTGTAGCCTGTCGGAAGACACTTTAATGTACTGGTCACCTTTTCCTGACGAGCTTGGGCCCGAGGGAGAAGCACAGCAGGGTATTGCGTGGACGCTTTTTGACGAAGAAAGCCAGGCGATGGATCAGGAGGAACTAGCCGGCTTTTTCTGTGGAAAGGAACTTGACGCCTGCGGCCTAAGCGTCTATTCAAATAACGGTGTTGACAAGAAGATGGCCAGGCAATTCCAGTGCGCCTTTGTTAACCCTGAATATGACAAAGAAAACAAAACAATCGTTTCAGGCAACGTGACATCATGGAGCATAACCGTTCCCACGTTCAATGACTGTCCGCCGGGAGCTCAAGGTCAAAATTCGGAACCCTATGACATCGTTGGCTATGCAAGAGTAACTCTCAAAGAGGTTTATTCCACAAACCCGAGCATTAAACCATATTGTGCCTGTGAAGAAGCAGCCGCAGTGCTTGGTGCATCACCGCCTGTGTCACCCAGTTCGGCACCCAACGCAATCTTAATATCAGACATTGAGTGCATAACATGCTGGGGCGTGTTAAGCAGCGGCAGCAAGCCAAAACTCGTCAGGTAACAAGTATTTTCCATGGCCTGAAAATCTTGCCTCCTTCCGCCTGTATCTCGGAGCCATACCAGCAAAGCAGCATTAAATGCGGCCTCCCTCCTCTGCACTGAGATTTTCAAAGGGGCCCCAACGTCAACAAAAGGGACGGAGCCCCATGAGGCCGAAAAACCACATCAACCTGCTATACTTTTAAAACCATGACCACTATTAAAAACCCCAGAGAAACCGCGGAGCGGATTTTTAAGGCCGCATTAGAGGCCGCCGACCCCTACCGGGCCGTAACGGGCCAGAGCGAAAGGGTCCTCACCGCATACAGGGAGGGCGGTTTTAAACGCATTATAGCCATAGGTTTTGGAAAGGCATCCCCTTTGATGGCATCGGCCCTCGAAGACACGGTAGGAGAGCTTATAGAGGCGGGCATTACCATCACCAAGTACGGCCACCTGGGGGAGCGCCGCCTCAAGAAGATACAGGCGTTCGAGGCCGCCCACCCCGTACCCGACGAAAACGGTTTTACGGCAACATCGGAAATTTTACAGCTTCTTAAGACCACGGATGAGGACACGCTTGTGGTATGCCTGATATCGGGCGGAGGCTCCGCACTCCTTGCGGCCCCCCTTGAGGGCATAACCCTCGCCAACGTGCAGGAGGTCACCTCCTCGCTCCTTAACGCCGGAGCGGACATCAACGAGCTTAACGCCGTAAGAAAACACATCTCAAGCGTCAAGGGCGGAAGACTGGCGCAGGCGGCCTACCCTGCCAGGACGATCTCGCTCATCGTCTCCGACGTGATAGGCGACCCGCTGGACGTCATCGCCTCCGGCCCCACCGCCCCGGACGCCTCCACCTGGCACGACGCGATGGACGTGATGGAAAAATACAGCGTAACCTCGCCGGATGCGGTCGTTGAGGCCATTAAAGATGGCGTTGCGGGCAAACTGCCCGGATGCCCGAAACCCGGAGACGCCGTCTTTGAAAAAGTCGAAAACCTTATTGTCGGCAGCAACCGCCTTGCCCTCGACGCCGCGAAGGCAGAGGCCGAGGCCATGGGCTTTTCAACCGAAATTCTTACCGCATCGCTAAGCGGTGAGGCGCGGGAGGCCGCCCGGTGGCTTGCCTCGGAGTGCTTGAAGAGGGAGGAGAGGCCGCTGTGCCTTATCGCCGGCGGCGAGACCACCGTGACCGTAAGGGGCACTGGAAAAGGCGGCAGGAACACCGAGCTTGCGCTTGCCTTCGCCCTTGAGGCCGAAGGCGACCCCGGGGTAACCCTGCTTGCCGCGGGCACAGACGGCACGGACGGCCCCACCGACGCCGCGGGCGCCGTGGTCGACGGCACTACCGCCCGGAGGGCCAAAGAGGCGGGTATCGAACCTTCGGAATATCTTGACAACAACGATTCTTACACTTTCTTCGAGCGCGCCGGAGGACTCCTTAAGACCGGCCCCACGGGCACCAACGTCATGGATATTGATATCATACTGCTCACATGAAAAACCTCATTATCTTTACGGACCTGGACGAGACCCTGCTTGAGCGCTATACCTATTCGTTTCAGCAGGCCGAGCCGGCGCTTGCGCTTTTAAGGGAGAAAGAGATCCCGCTTGTCATATGTTCGAGCAAGACGATGCCCGAGATAGAGCGCTACCGTAATCAGTTTGACAACCACCACCCGTTCATATCCGAAAACGGCGGCGGCATCTTCATCCCCAGCGGATACTTCAAGGACTACTTGAACTACATGCCAAAAAGCTATCGTATTTACGATGAAATTATCCTCGGCACACCGTACGCCGAACTCAGGGGCGCACTGAACGAGCTAAAGGCCGAGGGTTTCAATGTAAGGGGGTTTGGGGACATGGGCCCCGATGAGGTCTCCGCCCTGACGGGCCTCGGCCCGGAGGAGGCCAGGCTGGCGCTTCAGAGGCATTTTGACGAGCCCTTCACGTACGACGGCGCCGATGTCGAGGGTCTTTGGGCCTCGATACAGAGAAAGGGTTTACAGCTTACGGAGGGGAGGTTTTTTCACCTCATCGGCGGCCACGACAAGGGCAATGCCGTGGAAGTCCTAAAAGACCTCTATAGAAAAAAACTCGGCGGGATTACCACGGCCGCACTGGGCGACAGCCCCTCGGATATCCCGATGCTCGGGTGTGTGGACTACCCGGTCGTGGTCCAGAGAGACGACGGCTCATATGATTCGAGGGTAGATGTCCCCGGCCTTATCAGGGCCGAAGGCATAGGTCCGGCGGGCTGGAACAGTGCCGTTATGGAGCTTGCGAAAAAGCCGGGAGGTTTTTTTAGAACAGCGCCTTGGGAACCTTAAGACCCATGTGCTCGTATGCCGTCCTGGTGGCGAGCCTTCCCCGCTGGGTGCGCTCTATCATGCCGATCCTCAGGAGGTAGGGCTCGTAGACGTCCTCGATGGTGTCCTTGTCCTCGCGGAGCGAGGCCGAAAGGGTCTCGATACCCACCGGCCTGCCCCCGAAATTCTCGATGAGGGTAGAAAGCAGCTTACGGTCCATCTCGTCAAGGCCCACGCTGTCGACCTCGAGGGCGTCGAGGGCCTCATTTGATATGGCGATGTCTATAGTGCCATCGCCTCTTACATCGGCGAAGTCCCTTATGCGTCTTAAAAGCCTGTTGACTATCCTCGGGGTGCCCCTCGAACGGCTCGCTATCAGGGAGGCGGCGTCCTCTTGTATCTCGATGCCCATGAGCGATGCCGAGCGCATGACGATATGTTCAAGGTCCTCCGGGGGGTAGAAATCAAGCCTGTTTATGACACCGAACCTCTCCCTCAGCGGAGAGGTCAGAAGCCCCGTCCTCGTAGTCGCCCCCACCAGGGTGAACCGTGGAAGGTTTATCTTAAGGGTCCTTGCGTTGGGGCCCTGCCCTATTATCAGGTCCAGCTTGTAGTCCTCCATCGCGGGGTACAGGACTTCCTCGACGACCCTCGGGAGCCTGTGGATCTCGTCTATGAAGAAGATATCGGAATCAGAGAGGTTCGTAAGTATCGCGGCGAGGTCGCCGGCCCTCTCGATGACCGGCCCGGAGGTAGGCTTTATGCCGACATTAAGCTCCGAGGAGATAATGTACGCCAGCGTGGTCTTTCCGAGGCCTGGAGGCCCGTAGAACAGCACATGGTCCAGAGGCTCATCTCTTTTAAGCGCGGCCTGTATGAACACCCTGAGGTTGGACTTTATCTTGTCCTGCCCTACGAACTCCTCGAACGACTGGGGCCTGAGCGTAAACTCAAAGCCGCTGTCCTCTTCGCTTTTTTCGGGTGTAGTTATCTCACTGTCGTCAAGCCTTTTCATCCGCACCCGCCGTCAAATATTTCAACGCCTTTTTTATGAGCAACTCCAGGTCGCTGTGTCCCTTATTATAAGCTTTCTCTACCGCCCCGAGGGCGTCGGTCTTCCTGTAGCCCAGATTCTGAAGCGCGGACACGGCATCGTCGAAGGCCCTGTCCCTGGGCTGCTCCTTCTTGGGGAGTTTCCCTCTCAGCTCGAGCACCAGCCTGTGGGCGGTCTTCTTGCCAAGCCCCGGCACCCTCGTAAGAAACACGATGTCCTCCGCCTCGACAGCCTTGAGGAACTCCTCGTACTTGATGCTCGATACAATGCTCAGGGCGACCTTGGGGCCTATGCCCGTGATGCCGAGCAGGGTCGTGAATATCCTCTTTTCATTGTCTGCGGCAAACCCGTAAAGTTGAAGCGCATCGTCGCGCACGTGGGTATGAATATGGAGGAACACCTCGCTTCCTTCATCCGGGAGCGCCGAGACGATGTTATTGCCGACCAGGACCTGGTAGCCCACGCCGGCGACCTCCACGACAACGTCCTCCTGTCGCTTAAGGAGCAGTTTTCCCCTCAGGGAGCCTATCACCGGGCACCGACCGCCTTGCTAAATGCAGTGGTGTTTATGTGGCAGAGGGCAAGGGCCAGGGCGTCAGCGCCGTCTGAGGAAAGGGTAGCCCTGATATCAAGAAGGTTTTTAACCATCTCCTGCACCTGCGCCTTTTCCGCCCTCCCGTAGCCTGTGACCGCCTTTTTAACTGCCAGGGCGGAGTATTCGTGCACCATTAGCCCGGAGGAGGCCGCCGCAAGGAGGGTTATCCCCCTTGCCTGGCCAAGGCTGAGTGCGCTTTGGGCGCTCTTTGCGAAAAAAACCTTCTCGACAACCGCCTCGGAGGGGCCGTACTCGCGGATGACATCGGTAAGGCCCTCATAGAGTTCCACCAGCCTTAGGTGAAGCGGGTTTTTCGGGCCGGGCACTATCCTGCCGGATGCCACATATCTGTAATCAGGGCCGTCTCTCTCTACGAGGCCGTAGCCCATTGAGCGGCTCCCCGGGTCGATGCCCAGCACCAGGGCCTTATCTCTTTTTTCTCGGCGCCTCAAAAAGTATCTCCTCGACCATCTGGCACAGTACATGTCCGAGCGTGATGTGGGTCTCCTGAATTCTCGGCGTATTGTTCGACGGCACGGAAAATGCGTGATTAACTTTCGCCGCCAGCTTTCCGCCCTTTGCCCCCGTAAAGGCGATGGTCCTGAGTTTTTTCCTCTTTGCGGCATCTACCGCTTTTATGATGTTCGCGGAGTTGCCGCTCGTGCTTATGGCGATAACCACATCGCCTTCCTCGGCGATTGCCTTAAGCTGCCGAGAGAAGACCTCGGAGTAATCGTAATCGTTTGCAACGGCAGTCATTACCGCCATGTTGGTATTAAGAGATACGGCGTTCAGGCCGGGCCTCTCCTTGCGGTACCTGCCCACGAATTCAGCGGCGATGTGAGAGGCGTCGGTGGCGCTTCCGCCGTTTCCAAAGAGGATGAGTTTTCTTCCGTCGTTAAAGGCACCGGCAATCAGCCTCGATACCTCCTCTATGGCCTCAACGTTGTCCTGGACAAATTTTTCCTTTGTGCTGATGCTTTCCCTGAATGCCTTGAGGATCTTGTCTTTCATCTGTCTCTGGCTGATATGGCAAGTGCTTCGATATTATGAATCATCGCTCGGCCCTATGTAAAGAGGCGCGTCCTGGGGTATGCAGAGCTTTTTTAAACGGACCTTACCCGTCGGATGGGAGCTTCTCCATCCCCTCTTTTGCCCTTTTGTTATTGGCCTCGAGCTTAAGGGCCTTATCGAAGTTGCCCTTTGCCCTGAGAGGAAGTCCAAGCGCAAGATAAACATGGCCCGCCTCGGCCAGGTACGAGGCCTTGAAGGGTTCGGCCCTGAGCGCCCTGTTCAAAGCCCTTTCGGCCTCCTTGTATCTCCGGTCCTTTGAGAGCGCAATGCCCGAGAAATAATGATACCTGGAATCCAAATCGTCCAGGTATGCCGCCGCCCCAAAGAGCTTTGCGGCCTCCGAATAATTCCTGCTATCAAGCTCGGCCATACCCTCCTTAAACCTCTGGGTGGCAACCTATTCGTTTGTGGCGGTGGCCCCGCCGGATGCCGTCTTGGGAATGTTGTCGTATTCGTTGCGGAGGTTGGGGCTTATAAGGATCGAATATGCTGTCGTTATGTAGGTAAATAACCTGTTTAGCTTGTCCTTCATGTCGTCTGGCAGGTGATAGTGTTTGTCGGGGTGGAATTCCCTGGCCGTGCTGTAGTAGGCCCTTTTAATCGTGGTAGAGTTTGCGGTTGCTTTTACGCCGAGAACTCCATAGTAGCCGAGCCTCTCGTGTTCCTCATATAATTTCAGTATCTTGGCCGCAACTTCTTCATAGTCTTCCTTTGGTTTTTCGCCTACGATGCTCTCGGCGGTGATGTCCGCGCCCTCTTCCTGGGCCTCAAGCACCTCAATCATCCTTGCGCTTACGAGCGCATGAATCGCCTTTACCGCCGCCGATTTTCCCTCACTGTAAGAGGAAACTATCTCCTTAACGGTCTTTTTGCTCTCAATCAGCTTGAGCATCTCCTTGTCGGCTTCCTCAAGTTCCAGGTCCTGGAAGAGGTTCATCGGGTCGGGAGAAAAACCCAGGGTCGCGTCATCTGGCGGACAGACGCTCTTTATATATTCAATATCCTCAATCTTCTTGATGCCCCTGTAGACGATGTTGCCGGCAGAGATGCTGAGCTTTATGAATTCTTTTGTGGAAAAGGGACCCTCCTTGAACAGGAACTCGCCGTCTTTGACGGCAAACAGGCCCTCGATGATATTCTCCACCTGCTTTCTTACCGCCCAGACCAGGTCGCTGGCGCCGAGATATCCCATTTCGACAAGGATCGCGCCCTTTCGCTTGCCTGTCTTTTCCGAGACCTCTACCGATGTCTTGAACTGCTGGGGGGTAATCTTCCCCTCTTTAAGGAGCAGGGCGCTCAGCCTGTCGGAAGGCACGCTGGAGGAGGCAAATATCATGTCCCCGCCCTCTATGTAGATGCTCTTGCGCTCCGGGCTCTTTACCGCCAGGAGCACGCCCGTCTTCTGGCTCCTTTGAAGGCCAATTATGATATCGGCAAGACTGAAATCTTTCAGGGAGCCAGAGAGCATCCCCATCCTCTTGATACCCAGCTTTGTGGTGGACTTCATTTTCCTGGACCATACTACCCTGCCGTTGATGCTTAATTTGGGTCTGGAGATGTTTATCCCCAGCACATCGCCGATATTTACCGGAGGGCTGTCTTCGACCTCAGCGCCAATGCCGTCCACCGAATAGTCCATGGTCTCGGCCTTGTACGACTTGTCCCCGACCTCAATCTTAAAATCGGACTTTTTCGAATACCTCTTGAAGAGTCTC
>DAOUWH010000117.1 GCA_030667205.1 Nitrospirota bacterium | reverse complement strand
TTTCATTGAAAACCTTCTCAAACTCCCGTTCGATTTCGAGACCCTGACGCTTCCGGCGCGGAAATGGAAGTGGAGGATGAGGCTGTCGGCCCCTTACTTGGCCGAGAAACTTCACAAGACAGGGAAGCGCTTCGACAGGATAATATGCTCCACGTTCGTGGACGTGGCCGCGCTCCGGGGGATGGCGCCGGAATGGGTGCGGGGTGCGCCGCTTCTTACGTACTTCCACGAAAACCAGTTTGCCTACCCCGTGCAGGTCGAAAGCGAGCGGGACTTTCACTTCGCTCTCACCAATATGACCACGGCCCTGTCCTCGGACAGCCTCGCGTTCAACTCGAAATACAACCTCACATCGTTTATAGACGGGATTGGAGAGCTTTTACAACATTCCACGGACATGAAGCTCAAGGGCGCCGCTGAGGCGATAAAAGAAAAATCCATGGTACTGCCTCCCGGAGTGGACTTCACTGCCATAGACGAGGCGGAGGAGCCCCGGCGCGGCGAGGGGCCGCCGGTGGTGCTTTGGAACCACCGATGGGAGCACGACAAGAACCCCTCACTCTTCTTTGAAACCCTTTTTAAACTGGACAAAGAGGTGGACTTTTCACTCGTAGTGCTTGGGGAATCGTTCGAGAGGCAGCCGGAGATATTCGATGAGGCAAGAGAAAAACTTAAACACAGGATACTTCAGTTCGGATTCGTGGAGTCTGCCGGAGATTACGCCCGATGGCTCAGGCACGGCGACATTGCGGTCTCAACCGCCACGCACGAGTTCTTCGGCATCTCGGTGTTAGAGGCCGGGCGGGCGGGCTGCCGCCCCCTTCTTCCCCGTCGGCTTTCGTATCCCGAGATGTTCCCTGAGGAGTTTCTCTACGACGATGAAAACTTCACCCAACGACTTAAGGAAGAGATTTTAAAAAACAAGCGGCTCTCAAGAGCGGAGAGCCTGAGGCTCACCGGGCCTTATTCATGGGAGGCGCTTGCCCCGGCCTTTGAGTCGTGGATAATTAATGCACACAACTAATGCCAGTGAAAGGGGGACTGTGTCCCCCGATTCTCAAACCCGCCCATAAGTGGTATAATCCCGTTATGCTTCGCAAGGCCTCGATACTCTTCATAGCCCTGGGCCTGGTGCTGGCCTTCTGTCTTCCGGGCACGTCCCAGATGCCGGAGGTCGTGGTGGCCACCGTTGACGGAGTGATAAACCCGGTGTCCGCGGAGTTCCTGACAAAGAGCATCCGCGAGGCCAACGAGGCGCAGGTCGAGGCATTCATAATCGAGATGGACACGCCCGGCGGGCTTGACACCTCGATGAGGGATATCATCAAGGCCATTATTGGAAGCGAGGTGCCCGTTGTGGTGTTCGTCTCGCCCGGGGGCGCGAGGGCGGCCTCGGCAGGGGCCTTCATAACCATAGCCGCCCACGTAGCGGCCATGGCCCCCCAGACCAATATCGGCGCGGCCCATCCCGTGGGCGTGGGCGGGAAGATGGACAAGACCATGGCCGACAAGGTAGTAAACGACGCCGCGGCATACATTAAATCCCTCGCCGAAGAACGGGGACGTAACGTCCAATGGGCCGAGGACGCCGTGCGAAAAAGCATCTCGGCCACCGGCGAGGAAGCCCTTAAAGAAGGCGTAATAGACCTCGTCACAGCGAACATCAACACCCTGCTTGCGGACATCCATGGCATGAAGGTGCAGACCGTAAAGGCCGAGAAGACCTTAAACACCAAAGGCGCCGTCGTCACAAGGGTCGAGATGAGCCTCAGGCACAGGATACTGGACGTCATAAGCGACCCCAATGTGGCCTACATGCTGATGCTCCTGGGCTTCTACGGCCTGTTCTTCGAACTCACGAACCCCGGCGCAATATTCCCCGGCGTAGTCGGAGGCATATGCCTTATACTTGCATTCTATGCGTTTCAGACCCTGCCCATAAACTACGCCGGGCTCCTGCTGATACTCCTGGGGATAGTGCTCTTCATACTGGAGATATCGGTAACCTCATACGGGGCGCTAACGATAGGAGGGATAATTGCGATGTTCCTTGGCTCACTGATGCTCTTTGAGGAGGCGGGGCCTTTCCTGAAACTTTCGCTCTACACGATACTGCCCGCCATATTAATAACCGCGTTGTTCTTTACCGTCATCGTCGGCCTTGCGTGGAAGGCCTACAGGCGCAAGCCCGTAACAGGGACCGAGGGCATGGTCGGCCTTGAGGGCAAGGCTACATCGGAGATAACCCCCGAGGGGGGCATGGTCATGCTCCACGGCGAGATATGGTCCGCCGTATCCGAGGGGCCCATAGCAAAAGACGAAAAGGTGGTTGTCGAGGCCGTTGATGGCCTTAAACTGAAAGTAAGAAAAATAGAGAGCTAAAGGAGGTTTTAAAGATGCCGCCAATCGGAGGTTCTTTCATGAGCTTTATATTTATCGTCCTGCTCGTACTGTATTTTCTCTCGGCAGCGATAAAGATACTTAAGGAGTACGAAAGGGGAGTCGTGTTCAGGCTGGGCAGGCTCATACCGGTCAAGGGCCCGGGGATGGTAATAATCATCCCCTTCATAGACAAGATGGTCAAGGTCGGCCTGAGGACCGTGACCATGGACGTCCCGTCACAGGACATCATCACCGCGGACAACGTCACCGTCAGGGTCAACGCAGTCGTGTATTTCAGGCCCATAGACCCCACGAAGGCCATCACCGAAGTCGAGGACTACTTCTTCGCCACGAGCCAGATCGCGCAGACTACGCTCCGTAGCGTGCTCGGACAGAGCCAGCTCGACGACCTCCTGACAAAGCGCGACGAGCTCAATAAGGAGCTGCAGAAGATAATCGACTTTCAGACAGAGCCCTGGGGCATTAAGGTTTCGGTGGTCGAGGTCAAGAACGTGGACCTCCCCGAGGATATGCAGAGGGCCATCGCCAAGCAGGCAGAGGCCGAGAGGGAGCGGCGGGCGAAGGTAATCCACGCCGAGGGCGAGTTCCAGGCGTCACAGAGGCTCGCCGACGCGGCGAAGATAATTTCGACGGAGCCTGCCGCGCTTCAGCTGAGGTTCCTCCAGACGCTTACCGAGCTTGCAACGGAGAAGAACTCCACTATCATCTTCCCCGTGCCCATAGACCTCCTGACGGCGTTCATGGAAAAGAAAGAGTCATAGACCCTTCTTTACACTCGATCTGGCAACGGGAGTCTAAGACAAGGCGGTTAAAATCTCTTCGAAGAGGGGGACTTAGTCCCCCTCTTCGCGCCAGTACTCGGCGCGGTGCATGCTGAGGCCCTTCTGGGATATTACCCTTTCGTAGTAAAGCCTTCTTTGTACATAGGACTCGATGTCGGGGATGAGGTATTCCCCGGCGATGTTGTACGCCACGGTCAGGACGCAAAGGAGCGCGGCAAACACCACGGCAAGCCTGAATTTCCTGTCGTCCTTCATGGGATTATTATACCGGAAAGAACTGATGAGGCGGTTAGTAGTGCTTCTTAAGCTCGAAGATGACCTGCCTGCAAACGTCCTTAAGCGTTTCGAAAACACCCACGCCGGTGGTGGCTACCGCCTCGAACTCCGGGACATTGGTGGTGTTGACGGCCTCGTTAAGGGCCTCTATGGGCACTACCTCGGGTATGTCCCTCTTGTTGTACTGCATGGTAAAGGGAAGGCTGTAAAGCTCATAGCCCTGCTCGCTGAGGTTTATCTGCAGGTCGTCGAGGCTCTCCATGTTGGCGTCCATCCTTTCCGCCTGGCTGTCGGCCACAAAGACCACGCCGTCGACGCCCTTTAGTATGAGCTTCCGGCTCGCCGCATAGAACATCTGGCCGGGGACCGTGTAAAGGTGGAACCTGACCTTAAAACCCTTTATTTCGCCGAGGGCAAGGGGGAGGAAATCGAAGAAAAGCGTCCTTTCGGTCTCGGTCGCCAGAGAGATGAGCTTGCCCTTCTGCTGGGGGTTCGTCTTGTTGTAGATATACTGCAGGTTCGTGGTCTTACCGCAAAGACCAGGTCCGTAGTAGACTATTTTGCAATTTAGTTCTCTTGAAGAATAGTTTATAAACGACACTTGTCAAATACCACCTACATAAATAATTTCTCTATGTCCTCGTCGCTGATTTCCGCAAACGGAGAGTCCTCCAGTTTGCTTTCGAGTTTTTCCTGCTCGGCTTTCTGGGTCATTTCCTCGAATATTTTTTCGAGGTTCTCGGTCACTTTTTTCACCCTCAGCCTCACGAGGCCTATGGATGTCCTCTGGTCGAATATAACCACGAGGATTATGCGCTCGCCCACGAGCGATATGTGAAGGTTGTCCTTTTCGCCCTCGTGAAAAAGTATCGTGAATTCCTGCTCCCCCAGTATTTTTGCGATGCTGCCCGTGGCGGCTATATTGCCGGCGGTAAGCGATGCCAGAGAGGTAGTGTCAAGGTCATGGGTAGCGCCCACGGAAGATATCAGCTGCCCGCTCTTGTCTACCAGGAATACGACTTTCGCGTTGGCCTGCCTGTGGAGGTTGTTGAGTTCTTCATCTATTTTCTTGAACTCATCCTCGTATACTACAAGGTTGGATCCGTTCATACCTTTATCCCTCTTGGGACTCTTCCGGGGAATCTTTCGGAGACTCCCTGTTGAGCCTGTCCCATTCCTTGTCTATGTCTTCCTGCAACCGATTCAGGAGTTCCTCGCCTCCGGGAGCAAAGAAGTGCCTAAACCTCCCCTGGGGCTTGATGAACTCCTCAATGGGCTTCTTCTCCTTGGGGTTAAAAGTAATCCTGGTCACGCCGTCTTCTACCTCGTAAAGCGGCCAGTAGCATGTCTGCACCGCCAGCTTGCTCAGGGCGATGGAATCGTCCGTCTTGGAGCGCCATCCCCTGTTGCAGGGCGCTAATATGTTAAGAAACGCGGGGCCTTCGACCTCGAGGGCCTTTTGAACCTTCTTCATAAGGTCCCGCCAGTGGCTCGGCGAGGCCTGGGCCGCATAGGGTATATCGTGTGCGGCCATAATCCTGGTAAGGTTCTTCCTTGCCTGCACCTTTCCACGGACGACGGAGCCCACAGGGCTGGTGGTGGTGTTTGCGCCGCGCGGGGTTGCGCTTGAGCGCTGGATGCCCGTGTTCATGTACGCACCGTTGTCGTAGCAGACATATACCATGTCGTGTCCGCGTTCCATGGCACCGGAGAGGCTCTGGAGACCAATGTCATATGTGCCCCCGTCACCGCCGAAGGCTATGAACTTCACATCCCTGTCTATCCTGCCCTTCTTCTTCCACACCCTGTACATGCTCTCCACGCCGGAGATCGTGGCGGCGGCGTTCTCAAACGCGCTGTGTATCCAGGGTATCTTCCATGCCGTGTACTCAGAGATGCAGGTCGAGACCTCGAGGCAGCCAGTGGCGTTTGCCGCTACCAGGGGATACTCCGATGCCATGAGCACCATCTTCACGACGGTCGGCGCACCGCAGCCGGAGCACATCCTGTGGCCGTGAGTTAAAAGATCCTCTTTCTTTGAAAGGTCTTTTAATTTTAAAGGTCCTGCCATGTTATTCCCTGACTCCCATATAATCCTTAACGGCCTTTATCTTGCCGCCCTTTGCTATCTCGTCAAGCTCCTCGATGGCCTGCTCGGCCTGGTCGGGCATGAAGTCCCTGCCGCCGAGGCCGTATATCTTGTTTATCGCCGCCGGCTTTGCGCCGCCGCCGTTCTGATAGAGAGCCGAGCATATCTCCATGAACATCGGGCCGTAGCCGCCGAAGGAGTCCGCCCTGTCAAGGACGCATACCGCCTTGAGGTGCCCAAGCGCCCCGGCGACCTCCCCGTAGGGGAACGGCCTGAAGAGCCTGGGCTTTAAAATCCCGGCCTTTATGCCCTT
>DAOUWH010000182.1 GCA_030667205.1 Nitrospirota bacterium | reverse complement strand
GAAGGCTCCGTTGATATGGCAAGGCTTGCGGGTCTATACCCCGCGGGCGTGATATGCGAGGTCATGAGCGACGACGGCACCATGGCGCGGGTGCCAGAGCTCATGAAGTTCGCCTAAAAGCACAAGCTGAAGCTAGTCACGGTAAAGGACCTGATTAACTACAGGATGAAGAACGAGAGTTTCGTCCACAGGGCCTCGGACGTGAATCTGCCCATGGACTGCGGCGACTTCAGGGCCATGGCCTACCGCAACGACATGGACGAAAACCTCCACATTGCGTTCGTAAAGGGCGAGATAGAGCCCGGCGACAAGGTCCTGGTGAGGGTACATTCCGAATGCCTCACCGGCGACGTGTTCGGCTCAAGAAGGTGCGATTGCGGGGAGCAGCTCCACCGCGCGATGGGGATGATAGAGAAAGAAGGAAAGGGTGTTTTGCTGTACATGAGGCAGGAGGGCCGGGGCATCGGGCTTGCCAACAAGCTGAAGGCCTACGAGCTTCAGGACAAGGGGCTCGACACCGTGGAGGCGAATATAAAGCTCGGCTTCAAGCCAGACCTCAGGGACTACGGTATAGGCGCCCAGATACTGGTGGACATCGGTGTGCGCGATATGCGCCTTATAACGAACAACCCCAAGAAGATAGTGGGCCTCGAGGGCTATGGCCTGAAAGTCGTCGAGCGCGTGTCGATAGAGATAAAGCCCCACGACAAGAACATCCTCTACCTCAAGACGAAGAAGACAAAGCTCGGGCATATGCTAAAGAACGTTTAAGTGCCGTTCTTTAGTCCCCTGACATCATCGCGTCTATTA
Organism: Nitrospirota bacterium; assembly: GCA_030667205.1. Lineage (GTDB taxonomy): Bacteria > Nitrospirota > Thermodesulfovibrionia > Thermodesulfovibrionales > JdFR-86 > DAOUWH01. The sequence goes on along the minus strand of DAOUWH010000182.1, from coordinate 3,145 downwards.
TGAACCCCGCCAATTCTTTCTGCTCCTTGTCCATCTGCTTATAAGGCACAGTGCCGATTACGAGTACTACGGGGCTGCCGCCCCTTGAGAGGTCGACAAGATAGACCGGCCCGGTCACTGTTTTCGTCTTCCCGGGCTTTTCGCCGTAGAACTCCTGCACGTGGTCGAGGTAAAGCTCAATGGCGCGGACGCCGTTTGCGGTTGTAAACTCCCTCTCGCTGTTTACCGCGGGGCAGTATGCGCTTCCGTCGGGGCCGTCTGCGCCGCAGCGAAGCAAGGCCCTGTCAACGCCGAAATCCCTGAACTGGGTTTTTAACTCTCTGTATATCTCTCTGGGATATTCCGAAAGGTCTTCTATCTGGCCCATAAGGGTCTTCTTGCCGTCAGTGTTCTTCAGGTAAAAGTAGTGTCCCCCATGGGGCGCGTCTATGGCATAGCCTGCGGGGTAGCCGAAGGAGAAGCCGCGGCGCTCGTCGGCGTATGTGCCTGCAGACGAGATGCCGGTCAGGAATACCAGGACAAAAATTGCTGTGAGTATCGTGGGCTTCAATAGGTGACCTCTTAAAGGATTTCCCTTATCGCCTCGGTGAGCTTTCGTTTCGCTGTGGGAAGGTCGCCCTGTACGGTGCAGCCAGCGGCGTTTTTATGGCCCCCGCCCTCGAAACGCATTGCTACACGCGCGACGTTATGCTCTCCCTTTGAGCGCAGGCTGACTTTCCACCCGCCCTCGGGAAGCTCCCTCATGAAGACAGCGACCGCTATGTCCTTTATCATGCGCGGGAAGTTCGAAAACTCCTCGGTATCCGCCGCTGAGGTGCCGGTCTTTTTAAACATCTCCTCGGTGATGGCGACAATGGCGGTCCTGTCGTATATCTCAAGCGTGCCGAGGGTCATGCAAAGCAGTTTAAAGCGAGGGGAGGACCAGCTCTCGTAGAGGTCTTCCGCGATGGCGCCGGGCGTGGCCCCTGCCTCGGCGAGGTCTGCCGCGGCCCTCAGGACCTCCGGCGTGGTGTTCATGTAGCGGAAGGCGCCTGTGTCCACGGCTATTGCGGTGTAAAGGTTTATCGCCATAGCGGGCGTGATGGTTGCGCCCATCTCCTTAAGGAGTTCAAACACCAGAAGCCCGGTAGCCGCGGAAGAGGGCACTATCCACCTGACGTCGCCGAAGTAGCTCTCTGTCTCGTGGTGGTCTATTACTACCGAGCGCTTGAACTGGTGGCCCTCAAGCGCCGCTCTTTCGGGGGTGTTGCAGTCCAGAAGTATGAGGGTAAGGCCTGAGGTGTCCTGTGGAATGGATGTAAGTACCTTCTCTCCGCCGGGCAGGAACCCGTAGAGTTCGGGCACTCCATCGCGATTGTAAAGGGCGGTGCTTTTGCCCATGGCCTCAAGGGCCGAGGCAAGCGCTATCTGGGAGCCAAGGGCGTCTGCCTCGGGGTGGATGTGCGAGGCGATGAGAAAATCGTCCTCTTCCCGTAGTGCCGAGATGACCTCTTCGGGGACTTTCAATGCTCCTCCCGGATTTTTTTAAGGAGCCTCTCCATCTTGTCTCCGTACCTCGTTGTTTCGTCGAACCTGAACTCCAGAGACGGGACGAACTTCATCCTGAGCCTCTTGCCGAGTTCGGAGCGTATGAAGGACTTCGCCGAGTTCAGTATCTCGATGGCCTCGTCCCTGTCCTCGTCCTTAAGGGTGCTTATGTATATGCGGGCGTGCCTGAGGTCTTCGGTAACTTCCACGTCGGTTACGGTGAGGAAACCGAGCCTCGGGTCCTTAAGCCTGTTAAGGACGATGTCTGAGACTTCCTCCCTGATAAGATGCCCTACCCTCTGGGAGCGCTTGTATGGGAGCATGGTTTTTTAGAGCTTTGCGGCCACTTTCTCTATTATGAAGTTTTCGAGGATGTCGCCGACCTTGATGTCGTTGAAGTTCTCGACCATGATGCCGCATTCGTATCCGGTCTGGACTTCCTTTGCGTCCTCCTTGAACCTCTTCAGTGTGGATATTTTGCCCTCGTAGACGACGATGTCGTCTCTTATGACCCTGATGCCGTCGCTTGTGCGGCTGATGACGCCGTCGGTGACGTAGCTGCCGGCTATGGTGCCGAGCCTCGAGACCTGGAAGGTCTGGCGCACCTCGGCCCTGCCGATGACCTTCTCGCTGATCATTGGCTCGAGCATTCCCTCGAGGGCCTTCTTAATCTCGTCGATGGCCTCGTAGATTACGGTGTAGAGCCTGATGTCGATGCCCTCTTTCTCGGCTGCCTGCGCGGCCTTCACGTCGGGCCTTACGTTGAAGCCAATGATTATCGCGTTGGAGGCCGAGGCCAGCATCGCGTCGGACTCGTTGATGCCGCCTACCGCCGCGTGGATGATGTTTATTTTGACCTCGGGGTGGGTGATGCCTTGCAGGGCATCGGTGAGGGCCTCGATGGAGCCGTGCACGTCCCCCTTTAGTATGATGTTGAGGTCTTTTATCTCGCCTTCTTTTATCTTTTCATAGAGCTCGTCGAGGCTGAGCTTGCCGATCTTGACGGTCTCTTTGAATTTCTGCTGCTGCAGCCTTGCGAAGGCTATCTGCCTTGCTCTCTTTTCGTCCTCTATTATCGCGAAGGTATCGCCCGAGGTGGCGACGTTCGGAAAGCCGATGACCTCGACCGGGGTAGCGGGGCCTGCCTCCTGGATGGGTTTGCCAGCGTCGTTGTTGAGTGCTCTGACGCGGCCGGAGTTGACGCCGGAGATGAAAGCGTCGCCTACTCTAAGGGTCCCTGATTGTACAAGGAGCGTGGCTATGGGGCCTCTTCCCTTGTCCAGCCTCGCCTCGATGATTACGCCTTGTGCCGGCTTGTTGGGGTTTGCCTTAAGCTCCATCACCTCTGCCTGAAGCAGTATCATCTCAAGCAGGTTTTCGATTCCTATGCGCTGCTTTGCGGATATCTCGGCGAAGATGTTCTGGCCACCCCATTCCTCGGGTATGATGTTGCGCTCCGCAAGCTCGTTGCGCACCCTCGCGGGGTCCGCCTCGGGCTTGTCTATCTTGTTGATGGCCACGATTATCGGTACGCCTGCCGCCTTTGCGTGGTCTATCGCCTCGGTGGTCTGGGGCTTAACGCCGTCGTCCGCCGCGACTACGAGCACCACCATGTCGG
>DAOUWH010000028.1 GCA_030667205.1 Nitrospirota bacterium | reverse complement strand
TAATAAAATATGAGCCTTACAGGGCATGGAAACTCTGGCCGGGCAAGGGGAGGCTCTACGAGGGCACGGAGCCCCACGGGATGCTCCTTACGACTTTTGTAAACGACATCGCCTACCGTTCCATAAGGAAAAAGACGGGGATGAGGGAAGGCTCGATAATCGTCAAGGAAAACTATACCCCCGACAAGGAGTTCACGGGACTTTCCGTAATGCACAAGATAAAAGGTTATAACCCCGGGGCGGGGGACTGGTTCTGGGTCAGCTACGCCCCTGACGGAAAGGCAGAGGCCGCCGGTAAGGTCGGGGCCTGCATAAAGTGCCACGGAAAGAGCGGGGACAACGACTACGTCTGGACCGGAAAGGTGAGGTAGACCGTATCGCAGCACGGAGAAAATGCGCTTTTTAAACCGGCGCAAATTTTAAAAAGCGCATTTTCTTACATAGATACCCTGTCTCAGGGCCACAGTTGAAACAAAGCCGGTGGGGATTTGCCCGTCTACTTGATGCCGTGCTTTGAGAGTTTGTGCCTTAAGGAGCGGAAGGAAAGGTTCAGGAGCTTTGCCGCCTCGGTCTTTTTCCCGCCCGCAAGCGTGAGGGCCTCAAGCAGGTAGTTTCTCTCGAGCTTCCTGAGGACGTCTTCGACGTCGATGCCTCCCTGCTCGACCGCAGGCAGCCCTGCGGGCTTCTCCGAGGTAAGGGCCAGCTCGGAGGGAAGGTCCGTAGCCGTTATCAATTCGGTGTCGGTAAAAATGAGCACCCTCTCTATAATGTTTTCAAGCTCCCTTACGTTGCCTTTCCAAGGGCAGTTCACAAGGAGGCTCATGGCGCTGCCCGAGATCTGTATGGATTTTTCGGAGTATTTCCGGAGGAAGTGCTCCACAAGAAGCGGGATGTCCTCTTTCCTTTCCCTGAGGGGCGGCATGTGAAGCGGTATGACGTCGAGCCTGAAGAAGAGGTCTTCCCTGAACCTGCCCGAGTCGCACTCCTTTTTCAGGTCCTTGTTCGTTGCGGCGATTATTCTCACGTTTACCTTGATGTCGGCCGTGCCGCCGACCCTCCTGAAGGTGCTCGTCTCGATTGCCCTTAAGAGCTTCGACTGGAGGCTTGCGGGCATCTCGGCAATCTCATCGAGGAACAGCGTACCCTCGTCCGCTACCTCGAACAGCCCGAGCTTGTTCTGCACGGCCCCGGTGAATGCGCCTTTCATGTGCCCGAATATCTCGCTCTCCAGCAGGCCCTCGGGGAAGGAGGCGCAGTTGATGGCGACGAAGTTCTTATCGCTCCCGGGGCTCAGGTTGTGCAGTGCGACGGCGACAAGCTCCTTGCCTGTGCCGGACTCACCGGTTATGAGGACGTTTGAGACCGTCCGGGCTACTTTGGGGATAAGCCTCATGAGTTCCTGCATCTTTGGGCTCTTGCCGATTATATTTTCGACCTCGTAGGTGCTCTTTACCGTTTCCCTCAGGAGGGAGACCTCGGTCCGGAGCCTCTTTGTGTCGAGGGTGTTTCTCACAATCAACCGTATCTCGTCGATCTTGAAAGGTTTGTGTATGTAGTCGTACGCCCCGAGCTTCATCGCCTCAAGCGCGGCCTCCAGCGTACCAAAGGCGGTAATCATTATTACGGCCGTCTCAGGGGAAAGCTCCTGGGACTTGGCGAGAATCTCGAACCCGTCGGCCCCGGGCATCTTGATGTCGGTGATGATAATGTCGAAGATGTCTTTCTGAAGCCAGCCGACCCCCTCCTTGCCGTCCGCGGCCGCCACGACGCCGTAGCCCTCTTCCTCAAGGAGCATGGTAAGTATCTCCCGCATGCTTTTCTCGTCTTCGACAACGAGTATCTTAGCTTTGGATTTCCGCATTGTTCCTCGGCATCAGTATGCTGAAAGTAGCTCCGCCCCCGGGGTTACTGTTCAGCGTAATCCGTCCGTTATGGTCCTCGATGATCCTGTGCGCGATGCTTAGCCCAAGCCCCGTGCCCTCTGCCTTGGTTGTGAAGAAGGGGTAGAAAACCTTTTCATGCTCGTCCACGGGGATGCCCCCGCCGGTGTCTGCAAAGGTTATCTCCACGTTGTCGTCTTGCCCGGAGGCGCTTACTTCGAGGCTGCCGCCCTGGGGCATGGACTCAAGGGCGTTGAGCTCGAGGTTCAGGAATACCTGCTCGAGCTTGAGGGGGTCGGCCTTTATTTCCAGCGGGCCGGAGTAGTTTTTCAGGATCGTAACGCCCTGCGATTGTCTGTTGCCGAGCAGGTCGAGCGTTTTGTCCAGGATGCTCCGGAGGTCGCAGTCCTGGACATCGAGCGAACTCGGCCTTGAATAGGCAAGAAAATCGGAGATAATGCGGTTGAGCCTGTCCATCTCGCTTATGGCGATGGACATGAGTGTATCTTTTTTCTCGGAGGGGGTGGCGTCTTCGCGAAGCATCTCTATGGAGCTCTTCAGCGAGGCCAGGGGGTTTCTTATCTCGTGCGCGATATTGGCCGAAAGCTCGCCAATTGCCGCCCATTTCTCCTTCTGCTTGATCTCCTCGGCCATTCTTTTAAGCTCCGTGAGGTCCTGGAACGCGCCGATGAACCCTGTGTCCTTGCCTTTTGCGTCCCTCATCAGGGATACGGTAAGGCCTATGATCTTTTTGCGCCCGCCGTATTCGGCTTCCTCCTCGATGCGGTTCTTTTCGCTTATCCTGCCCAGGAATGGGAATATCTCGGAGGCATCGTGGCCGTATGCCTCGGTCCTGGCAACCCCGGTTATCTTCTCGGCGGCCCTGTTGAAAATCAGTATCCTGCCCAGGAGGTCCGTTGTGAAGAGGCCGCTTGGGGTGTTCTCTATGACATCCCCGGTAAAGAGGGTGAGGTCTTCGAAGTCTATGTCTTTCTTCTCCAGCCTCGACATCAGATAGCCCATGAGATATGCGGTGAGGTAAAGCGCAAGTATGTGGGAGAAAATGTTGTAGAGGAAGTCTCTTTCCGAGAGCAGGGGGTTGTGCGGGAGCGGCAGAAGGCCGTAGAACTGCAAATCGACGAGAGAGCCGTAGAGGATGCTCATGAATATGGCGTTGAAGTAGCCCGCCTTTCTGCCGAGCATTATGGCCGATGCGATCACTACCAGGAGCATCAGGGAGGAAAACCAGCTCTCTATCCCGCCGGTCAAAAATATGAGTACCACTACGGCTACCGCGTCGAGGCTCAGCTGCACGTGGCTGAAGGTGCTGTTTTTAACCTTTCCAAGAAGGAGGGAGTAAACAATTGTCAGCGCATAGAGGAACGCGATCAGGTGGAGCACGGAGGCGGGGAACGGGAAGATCTTGTAGCCAATCTGGAAGACGAAGAACGTGCCCAGGAGCGCCGTAACGAAAAAGACCCTGAATGCTATCAGGGTCTTTAGCCTTCTGATCAGGGCGTCTTCGGGCATGGCTGCTTTAGTCGATCAAGGTTATCATCTTGAATATCGGCATGTACATGGCGATGATGATAAAACCCACAGTAGTGCCCAGGAAGACCATCAGGAGCGGCTCCATCATCGCTGTGAGGTTTGCCACGGTACTGTCGACCTCGTCGTCGTAGAAGTCCGCTATCTTGGTCATCATGTTGTCTATGGCCCCAGTTGATTCTCCGACCGCGATCATGTGCGTGACCATGGGCGGGAAAACCTTTGCCTTCATTAGCGGCTCGGCGAGAGTCTTGCCCTCGGTGACGGCCGTGCGCACTTCCATTATCGCCTTCTCTATGACCTTGTTTCCCGAGGTCTTTGCGGTTATCTCAAGCCCGTCGAGGATGGGCACGCCGCTACTGGTGAGGGTCCCCATGGTCCTTGTGAACTTCGAGATCGCGACTTTCTGGAGGAGCACGCCGAAGATGGGGATCTTGAGCAATATGCTGTCGACTATATATTGTCCTTTTTTGGTCTTCTTGAAGCGGTTCAGGAATATGGAAAAGCCTACGATTAATCCCAGTAGGAAAAGGCCGCCGTAGCCCTTGAGGAAATTGCTGATTGTGACGACGATCTTTGTGGGAAGCGGGAGAGAGCCTCCGAGGGTCTCGAACATCTCTGTAAATACCGGCACGACGAATATCATTATGACTGCCACTATGACGATTGCCACAATCGAGATGGTAATAGGGTATACCAGGGCGCTCTTGACCTGTTTGGCGAGCTTCATGGCCTTCTCTATGTATGCGGCCAGCCTGTTGAGGATGGTGTCCAGGATGCCTCCGGCCTCGCCTGCCGCGACCATGTTCACATAGAGTTCGCTGAACGACTTCGGGTGTTTCCCGAGCGCGTCGGCGTAGGTGGCGCCGCTTTCAACGTCGCTCTTGATGACAGCGAGGGTCTTGGCGAGGCTCTTGTTCTCCACCTGGGTCGAGAGGATGTCCAGGGCCTGCACGAGCGGAAGGCCGGCGTCTATCATGGTGGCGAACTGCCTTGTAAAGACGACGATGTCCTTCTGCGTGACCTTCTGTTCTCATAAGAAGGACAGGCTGAGAAACGGTTTTTTTTCCGTTTCGGTGATTATCGTGGGGGTGATGTTTTTGCTCCGGAGCTTTGCGATGACCTCATCTTTTGAGGCGGCGCTCATCTGGCCGGACTCGACAGTGCCCTTTGTAGTTTTACCCGACCATTGAAATGTTGTCGCCATAAGTTATCCCCCTTTTTTCATTGCGGGCGCCGCTTTCTGGAGCATCTGCACCAGCTCCTCCATCAGCGCTGAACGGCCGAGTGCGTCCTCGTAGGATATAAGCCCCTGCTTGTACAACTCCACGAGCGACTGATTCATTGTTATCATCCCGTACTTCGCCTGTCCTGTCTGCATCATGGAATATATCTGGTGTATCTTGTCCTCCCTGATGAGGTTCCTGATTGCCGGGCTGAAAAGGAGCACCTCAAGCCCAACGATCCGCCCTTTGCCCGTCCTTTTTGGAATGAGCTGCTGGGCGATAACGCCCTCCAGGACGAACGAGAGCTGGACCCTGATCTGCTCCTGCCTGTGCGGCGGGAAGACGTCGATTATCCTGTTTATGCTCTGTATTGCGGAGTTCGTGTGGAGAGTGGCGAACGTAAGGTGGCCGGTCTCGGCCACGGTCAGGGCCGCCTCGATGGTCTCCAGGTCCCTCAACTCTCCTATCAGTATCACGTCGGGGTCCTGCCTCAGGACGTATTTGAGGGCTGTGGCAAAGGATGAGGTGTCGGCTTTGACCTCCCGCTGGTTTACGAGGCACTTCTTGTGCCTGTGCAGATACTCGATAGGGTCTTCTATGGTGATGATGTGGTCGGTCCTCTCGGAGTTTATCCGGTCTATCATCGCGGCGAGCGTTGTAGATTTACCGCTTCCGGTAGGGCCCGTGACCAGTATAAGTCCGCTGGGTTTCTTGGCCAGGTCGGCCACGATGTCCGGGATGCCGAGCTGTCTGAAGTTCTTGATCTCGAAGGGCACCACTCTGAAGGCACCTGCCACCGCCCCCCGCTGCACGAATATGTTGGCCCTGAACCTGCTCAGCCCCTTTAGTCCGAAGGAAAGGTCCAGCTCGTTGTTTTCCTCGAACGAGTGTTTCTGCGCGTCCGTGAGGATGCTGTAGCAGAGGGATTTCGTCTCGACAGACCCGAGCTCGGGCACCCCCTCCATGGTAAGCAGTTTTCCGTCTATGCGGAGTTTGGGCGGGATCCCCGTGGTTATGTGAAGGTCGGAAGCTCCCCTTTCGAGCATTGATTTCAGCATGTCATACAGTGTTTCCATCAGTCGTTATACCTCGCCTTTAGTCTCCGAAAGTCACTCTCAGCACTTCTTCTACGGTGGTTACGCCGTTTTTGGCGTGGATGAGGCCGGCCATTCTGAGGGATACCATCCCGTTTCTCAGTGCGCATTTTTTAAGCTCGTCTGAGTTTGCTCCCTCCAGTATCAACTCCTTGAGCTCGTCGGTGAGGAGCATCACCTCGTAGAACCCGACCCTGCCTTTGTAGCCGGAGTTGGTGCAGGCGGGACAGCCCTTTCCCTTGTAGACCTTGATGGTCTTGGCCTCCTCCTCGGTAAAGCCCACCTTGATCATCGCGGGCTCGGGGACGCTGTCCTCGACCTTGCACTTGGAGCATATCCTCCTGCCAAGCCTCTGCGCCAGTATCAGTATGACCGAGGAGGACACGAGGAAAGGCTCGATGCCCATGTTCAGGAGCCTGTTGATGGTGCTCGGGGCATCGTTTGTGTGCAGGGTGCTCAGGACAAGGTGGCCCGTGAGGGCCGCCTTGATGGCTATCTCCGCGGTCTCGAAGTCACGGATCTCGCCGACCATGATTATGTCGGGGTCCTGCCTCAGGAAGGCCCTCAGGGCCGATGCGAAAGTAAGGCCGATATCTTCCTTGACATGGACCTGGTTTATGCCCAGGAAGTTGAACTCTACCGGGTCTTCGGCGGTCATGATGTTGGTGTCGGGCTTGTTCAGGTGGGTGAGGCCCGAGTACAGCGTGACGGTCTTGCCGCTTCCGGTGGGGCCTGTGACGAGTATCATACCGTAGGGCTTATCAAGCGCCCACATGAAGTCCTTGAGGGCCTTTTCCTCAAACCCGAGCTTTGTGAGGTCCACCTGGAGGTTGGCCTTGTCCAGGAGCCTCAGGACTGTCTTCTCGCCAAAGAGTGTAGGGAGCGTCGAGACTCGGAAGTCGATCTCGCGCTTCTTGCCGAGCTTCAGCTTTATCCTTCCGTCCTGCGGGAGCCTGCGCTCGGCGATATCGAGGCGTGCCATTATCTTCACCCTCGAGGTCAGGGCCGCCCTTATCTTGGGTGGAAGGTTCATGACGGTGTACATCACGCCGTCAACCCTGTATCTGACCCTCAGGGACGTCTCGTAGGGCTCTATGTGGATGTCGCTTGCGCCGGTCTTGACGGCGTTTACGAATATGCCGTTGACGAGTTTTATGATGGGGGCCTCGACGTCGCCGATGACTTCGGTGTCTTCGGCCTCCTCCGTGACCTCCACGCCGTCGAGGGCGCTGCCTACGACAGCGTCGAAGTCATCGACGTTCACCATCGGGCCGTCGTCGAAATCGCCGAACGCGCCGCCATCTATGTCCTCGTCAACGGAGAGGGTGTAGTCCTTTGCCGCGAGTATCTTGGAGGCCTCGTCGGGGTCCGTCGTCTGTGTGGTGGTGACCACCTCGGCGCCCCTGGCGCCTCCGCCGTAGCTCTGGCTGATGGCGGCGACGATAGCCGATTCGCTGGAGACCGCTACCTCGACGTTGTAGCCCGTCATGAATTTCACGTCGTCTATCGCGAAGACGTTTGAGGGGTCTGTCATCGCTATGGTCAGTGTCGCGCCGACCCTTGCCACCGGCAGTATTATGTATTTCTTTGCCATCTCCGCAGGGATTAGCTTGGTCACGTTGGGGTCGATATTGTGGTCGGCGAGGTTGATTGCGGGCACTCCAAACTGCTTGCTCAGGAACGAGACGAGCTGTTCCTCGGTGAGATAGCCCAGCTTGACCAGGTTGGTGCCCAGCCGGCCGCCCGCGGCATTCTGCATGTCGAGGGCCTTGTTGAGCTGGTCGTCCGATATGATGTTCTCGGCAATCAGCAATTGACCCAGCTTCTTAGCCATATATCTAAAATATATAAAATATTATTTAAAGTCAACTTACTACAAGCCGTAAGTTCCTGTAATTGGTTAAGTTTATTGAGGATTAGCGTGATGCGGCCCCGGGCGGTCCTTTACCCGCACGGGCATTTTGGATAATAATAACTATAACAATGCGCAATATGCGGTGGACTTTAATATTCATCTGGCTTCTTGCGGCCTCCACTACGGCGTTTGCCGGAGTAAGCGAATACACGCTTCAAAACGGCCTTAAGGTGCTGGTTACGGAGGACCACACCTCCCCGCTTGCGGTATTTCAGATATGGTACCGCGTGGGCTCCCGCGACGAGTACTCGGGCAAGACGGGCATGAGCCATCTCCTTGAGCACATGATGTTCAAGGGCACCGAGGAGTACGGCCCCGGCGGGATATCGAGGGAGGTCATGCGCTACGGCGGCACCGACAATGCCTTTACCTCGAAGGAGTATACGGCCTATTTCCAGATACTGCCCTCCGACAGGATAGGGCTGTCGATGGACATCGAATCCGACAGGATGCGCAACCTCCTGCTGGACCCAGACGAGACGCTCTCGGAAAGGAACGTGGTGATGGAGGAGCGGAGGCTCCGCTACGAGGACGACCCGCAGAACGCCCTCTTCGAGGCGGTCGTCGCGGCGGCGTTCAACGTGCACCCCTACAGATGGCCCGTGATAGGCTGGATGTCGGACCTTGCTTCAATCCAAAAGGAGGACCTTTTACGGCACTACAGGACATACTACAGCCCCGGCAACGCATTCATCGTCGTGGCGGGCGATGTCAGGGCGGACAAGATTATTGATAAAATCAGCGAGCATTTCGCCGGCATAGAGCTCGGGCCGGAAAGGAGGCCTCATGGCAGCACCGAGCCGACCCAGAAGGGAGAAAGAAGGGTATACCTCAGGAAGGAGGCCGAACTCCCCTATGTGCTTGCGGCCTACCACGTGCCTGCTTTTCCCGATGAGGACAGCTATCCGCTTGAGGTGCTTGCCGAGGTGCTCACGGGAAAGAGCGGAAGGCTTTACAGGGAGCTTGTCTACGAGCGTAAGATTGCTCTAAATGCCGACGTAGGCTACAGCGGCATGTACGGCGACCCTTTTCTGTTCTTCCTCGATGCCACCGCCTCGCCGGGGACCGATATAGAGGTGGTCGAAAAGGCCCTGTACAAAGAGGTCGAGGCCCTGGCCGGGGAGCCGCCCACGGAGCGCGAGCTTCAGCGGGCAAAGAACCGCCTTGAGGCCTCGTTTGTCATGGGCCAGGACTCCATGTTCAACCAGGCGATGCAGCTCGGGCTCCATGAGATAATCGGTGACTGGAGGCTCATGGATCGTTATGTAGATGAGATAAGAAAGGTCACTGCGGAGGACATAAGCCGTGCGGCGGCAAAGTACCTGACCCGCGACAACAGGACCGTGGGGATACTTATACCCCAGAAGAGGACGGCGGAATGAAGGGAAAACTTCTGTCGGCGTTAGTTGTTGCCGTGGCGCTTCTGTCCATGTGCGCCCGGGCGGCGGCGCTCGATGTAAACAGGGAGGTAACCCCCGAGGGGCTTACCGTGCTTCATGTAAAGAGACAAAATCTTCCGATGGTGGTTGTATCCCTGCTTGTGCGCGCGGGCGCGGCCCATGAGCCGGAGGAGCTGGCAGGGCTTGCTCATCTCACCGCCTCGCTCCTTGACGAGGGCACAAAGACACGCACCGCGATGCAGATAAGCGAGGAAATCTCATATATCGGGGCAAGGCTCGGGGTCTCGGCGGGCATGGATTACACAACCCTCAACCTTACGGTCCTAAAGAAGGATATTAATAAGGGTTTTGAGGTGTTCTCCGACGTCCTGCTTAACCCGACGTTCCCGGAAGAGGAGATAAAGAGGATAAAGGACCTCGTTAAGGGCTCGCTCAGACAGCGGGAGGAAGACCCCTCCTTCCTTGCCCGGAAGGCCTTTAATGAGGAGATTTATGGCGGGCACCCATACGGCAGGCTGGTAGAAGGCTCGCCCGAGAGCATCGATGCCGTCGGGCAGGGGGCCATGGTTGGATTTCATTCGGAGCATTTCGTGCCCAACAATTCGATATTGGCCGTTGTGGGCGACATTACGGCCGACGAGCTTGACGGGATGCTTGAAAAATATCTCGGCGACTGGCGCAGAAAGCCCGTGTCTCCGATTGAGGTCCCCCCGCCGGAGAATCCTTTGCGCAAGGTTGTAAAGGTGGACAGGGATCTTACGCATGCCAACATAATCCTCGGCCATCTGGGGGTCAGGCGTGACAACCCCGACTACTACGCACTCAGCGTCATGAACTACATACTCGGCGGGGGAGGTTTCTCGTCCAGGCTCATGGCCTCGGTGAGGGATGAGATGGGCCTTGCCTACGACGTGCACAGCTTTTTCTCTCCCGGAAAACATTCCGGCTCGTTCCGCGCGGGGGTGCAGACGAAAAATGCCTCGGCAAACACCGTTATAGATGAGATCCTCCGCCAGATAAGGCTTATCAGGGACGAAAAGGTTTCTCAAAAAGAGCTTGAGGACGCAAAAGCGTTCTTGATCGGCAGTTACCCCAGGAAGTTCGACACGATGTCGAAGATTGCCGGTTTCCTCGTGCAGGTGGAGTTCTTCGGCCTCGGGCTGCACTACATCGATGAGTATCCCGAACTCATACGCTCCGTGACCGAAGACGACATGCTCAGGGTGGCAAGAAAATATCTTGACCCGGAGAACTTTGTCCTTGTGGTCGTGGCAAATCAGTCGGAGGCGGAGGTCAAAGAGCCCTTGAAACCCGAGCCCGGGGCGCAATAATCAACTCGATGTAAGCTGTGAATACAGGGCGCCTCTGGTGTATAATTAAGGCATCAAGCACTCAGGGGGCTTAAGGAGCGCTGATGAGGGCGATATTTTTAATTGCAGTGTTGCTGATTTTTCCGGCGGCATTGGCTTTTTCGGAAGATGTTCCTCTGATAAAGAAGGACTGCGGCACCTGCCACGAGTCGCACCTGATGGGCGGCGGCGTGCTCCTGAAGGAGCCTTTATCGGGGCTGTGCATCGGGTGCCACCCCGACAGGGTAAAGGCCGACCACGCGGTGGACATCGTACCGTCGATGCCCGTGGAGGGGCTTCCGCTTGATAAGGACGGCAGGATGACGTGCGCTACCTGCCACGACCCGCACGGCAAGACTGGCATCGAGCGTATGCTCAGGGACTGGCCGGAAGAACTGTGCAATCGCTGCCATAAAAAGTAGTTGCAGG
>DAOUWH010000253.1 GCA_030667205.1 Nitrospirota bacterium | reverse complement strand
GGCCTTGGCTCCTTTAAGAAGGAACTGCGCGCCCCGCGTGCTTGCTCCGAGCCTGATGCGGTCGCTTCTTCTGGTCTCGGCCACTATGTTCAGCAGATAATCAAGCACGCTGTCTTCGACCCTCACGCTTTCGGCCTCGGCCTGCATCCTGAGCACCTCGGTTGAACTCACAACAGGCCCCATGCCCTCTATGGCATCGAAATCCACTTGCTCAAGGAGGGCCAAGCGCTCGTTCTCGGGCGAGGGGTAGCCGAGTTTCAGGTGGAGCATGAACCTGTCGAGCTGGCTCTCGGGCAGGGGAAACGTGCCCCTGTATTCAAGCGAGTTCTGGGTGGCGATCACCATGAATGGCTCAGGCAACAGGTGTGTCTTTCCATCCAGTGTGACCCTCCCCTCGTTCATTGCCTCAAGAAGCGCTGACTGGGTCTTTGGCGAGGTCCTGTTTATCTCGTCGGCAAGCACGATATTGGCAAAGACAGGGCCTTTCTTGAACTCGAACTCCCGCCTTTCGGGGTTGTATATGTTCAGTCCCGTTATGTCGGAGGGAAGGAGGTCGGAGGTGAACTGCACCCTCTTGAACAAGCCGCTTATCGCCCGTGCAAGCGTGAAGGCCAGCGTGGTCTTTCCCACACCCGGCACGTCCTCTATAAGCAGGTGTCCCCTGGCAAGCATGGTGCAGATTGCACGCTTTACGGCCTCGGGCTTGCCCTTAATGACCGTGGACATCCTTTCCTCAAGCGCCCTGAGGCTGCCGCCTGCCGTCTTTTTCATGTCAAGGGGCTGGTCGTCCATTTTTTTATAATATCACTTAAGCCGTGCGGAGTTCCTGTTTCGTGAATGCAGAATAAAAAGGATAATATTACTTCTTAAACCATTACTTCAAGGAATATGGCAATCTTATTGATTTATTAATATTGTTTATTATGGGTTTGTAAGCAGAAGTCTCTGGATGGCCGTGGCCCGGCCTGTATCATCGTTAATCTCGATGACCACGGCGGAGAATACCGTCGGGCCCTTGGGCACCTCAAACCGCGTGGGCACCTGGTAAAGGAACCTTTCGAGCACCTGCTCGTTCTTAACCCCTATGGTAGAGTTCTCGGGGCCGGTCATGCCGACGTCGGTGATGTAGGCCGTCCCTCCGGGCAATATCTTCTCGTCAGCCGTCTGTACAGGGGTGTGGGTGCCGACGACGGCGCTGACCCTTCCGTCCAGGTAATAACCGATAGCGACTTTCTCGGAGGTGGCCTCGGCATGAAAGTCCACGATTATGATATCGGTCTCCTCCGCAAGGCGCTTGACCTCTTCGTCAGCGGCCCTGAAGGGGCAGTCGATGTTGGGCATGAAAACCCTGCCCTGCAGGTTAAGCACGGCGACCTGGCGCCCTCCCAGGGGATAGATGATGCTTCCTCGTCCCGGCGTGCCGGGCGGGTAGTTGTGCGGCCTTAAGATCCTGTCTTCCTTGTCGAGGTGCGAGATCGCCTCTTTCTTGTCCCAGATGTGGTTTCCGCTCGTAAGGACGTGGACGCCAAGGCTATAAAGTTCTTCGGCGGCCTTGACGGTTATGCCGAAGCCGCCCGCGGCGTTCTCGCCGTTTGCGATGACGAAATCAACCCTGTAGCGTTCTACGAGCGTGTGGAGATGGGCTTTTAAAGAGTTCCTGCCGGGCCTTCCGACGATGTCGCCTATAAAAAGTACCTTCACCGGATAGGCCTATTTTGCGTACTCCACGTACCGGGACTCCCTGACCACGGTTACCTTTATCTGGCCGGGGTAGGTCATCTCGGACTCTATTTTCTTCGAAAGCTCCTTGGCTATAGTCCAGGACATCTCGTCGGAGACATGGTTTGGCTTCACTATGATGCGCAGTTCCCTTCCGGCCTGTATCGCATAGCACTTTTCCACGCCCTCGTAGGACATTGCCAGCTGTTCGAGCTTTTCGAGACGTTTTAAATAGTTCTCGATGCTCTCGCTCCTGACGCCGGGGCGGGCTGCGGAGAGGGCGTCCGCCGCGGCAACCAGCGCGGCCTCCGTGGAGCCTGCATCCAGGTCGCCGTGGTGCGCTGCTATGGCGTTGACTACGAGTTCTTTCTCGCCATATTTCTTCGCGACCCTTGCTCCGATCTCCGAATGTGTGCCTTCTGCCTCGTGGTCGAGGGCCTTTCCGATATCATGGAGCAGCCCGGCCCGCTTGGCAAGCTTGGAGTTCACGCCGAGTTCATCGGCCATCATTCCGGCCAGGTATGCCACCTCTCTTGAGTGCCGGAGCACGTTCTGGCCGTAAGAGGTCCTGTACTTAAGCCTTCCCAGAATCTTTATTACTTCGATATGGACGCCGGAGAGCCCGAGGTCGAATACCGCCTTCTCGCCCTCCTCCATGATAGTGGATTCCACTTCCTTTGCGACCTTTCCCACGACCTCCTCTATCCTTGCCGGATGTATT
>DAOUWH010000203.1 GCA_030667205.1 Nitrospirota bacterium | reverse complement strand
ATCTAAGTTTATATTGTAATTGGT
Organism: Nitrospirota bacterium; assembly: GCA_030667205.1. Classification (GTDB taxonomy): domain Bacteria; phylum Nitrospirota; class Thermodesulfovibrionia; order Thermodesulfovibrionales; family JdFR-86; genus DAOUWH01. The sequence goes on along the minus strand of DAOUWH010000203.1, from coordinate 3,409 downwards.
ATAATATACCGATAAAACAGGGATATTTGCGCTGATTCCTTAGAAATTTCTTTACAATACTCTTTAAAGGAGTGTTAATTGTTTGGTTTTTTCAAGTCCCCACTTGGAGTCGACCTTGGAGCAAGCTCCCTCAAGGTGGTGCAGGTCCAGGGAAAGACCGTGTCCGTTGCGGCCATAGTGGATATAGAGAAGCACCGTCATGACGCCGGAGCCCTTGGCAGTCAGCTTGAGGGATTCTTTAAGGGCCTCGGCCTTGGAGGCACGCCCGCGGTGGCCAACGTCCCGGGGTCGCACACTTTCATAAGGACGGTAATGTTGCCGAAGATGCCCGCGAAAGAGTTGAAGGCTGCCCTGATGTGGGAGGTCAAAAAACAGCTGCCCTATCCCCTCGAGGATGCGGTCTTCGACTATGTGTCCGCCGAAAGCGGCGAGCATATCGCGGTCACCTTTGCGGCCTCGGAAAAATACTATGCAGAGGCGCACATCGCCCCGCTGAAGGGCGCCGGGCTCGACGTCATGGCCCTCGACATCAACCCCCTGTGCCTGTTAAGGACGATACGGCCCGCAACGGCAGGCAATGTAGTGGTGCTGGACATGGGAGCCACGTCCACGGAAATCCACATAGTTAAAAACAACATACTCCGTATAACCCGGACGGTAGGGGCCGGCGGAGACCAGCTCAAGAGAGGGCTCGTACTTGAGGGCCTGAGCGAAGAAGAGGCGGAGAAGGTCCTGAGGGAGGGCTCGCGGGAGCAACTGAGCGGGCCGCTGTCGGAGATATTGCTTGAGGTCTTCCGCTCCATCGACTTTTACAAGGCGAACTTCCAGGAAAAGGCCATTGCCGAGATAATACTGGCCGGCGGAGTTTCTTTGAACCCCGGGGTCCGGGACTTCTTTTCCGAGGCCTTCGGCCTCCCCGTGAGCGTCCCTGACCCGTTTAAGGACCTCCTTCTGGCTGATGAGGGCATGAGGCCGCTCGGGCCTCTTTTTGCAATTGCCGCGGGCCTTGCGAGGAGGCAGGCATGAAAAAGACACTCAATCTGCTGCCGCCACTCGGGAAACGGCCTATCCGCCTGGGGAAAACGGCCCTGACCGTCGGCGCCGCCGCCGTAATTTATATTGTCGCCCTTACAGTGCTGTGGCTCATGAGCAACTACGAGCTCAAACATCTCAACAGCACAATAGAGGACTTACTCGGAAGGAAGTCGCAGATGCAGGACTATATTGCCGTATCGGCCACTCCCGCCGCCGCCCCCCAGGACGCCACAGATAAAGAGATAATGGGCAGGTTGCGGGCAACTCCGCCCTGGGATGCAATCCTTGCCGAACTGTCTTTTGTAGTGCCGGACACTGTATGGCTTGAGATTATCGAGTCGAGCGATGCGAGCCACCTCAGGCTCAAGGGGTTTTCGACCTCGCAGGCCGACGTCGCAAAACTGATATCGCGGCTCGAGCGCTCCCACTATTTCCGAAACGTCGAGATAGTGTTTTCCCAGAAGGGTGAGCAGGCTATAACTTTCGAACTGAGGACCGAGATAAAATGGACATAGCAGGCGCAATAAATAAGCTCTCGCCAAGGGAAAGGGTTATTTCCGCCTTTACGCTGATTGTCCTGCTCGTACTGCTGCCGTACATGTTCATCTATTCGCCCGCACAGGAGCAGATAGAGGTCAAACGCCAGTAGCTCAACACGCTGAATAATAATATCACGGCACTGAGCTCGGCGCTCAAGCTCGAGGTCGGACAGGAGCAGGCCGTGGACATGCCCGTTATTACACTGCCCGAGGCCAACGACCTGGCCGGCATGATAGAGGCCATAAGCCGCGAGGCCAACCGCGCCGGGGTCGAGTTCATATCCATCTCTCAGGAGGGCCTCTCCCGCAAGGGGCAGTACGTTGAGATGCGCCTCAAACTGGAGCTCAGGGCACGCTACAGGCCCTTTTATAACTTTGTCAGACAGCTTGGTTACAAGCACAGGCTCTTTATGATACAGTCGCTCAGGTACGAGACCAACGCGGCCCTTTACCCTTCGGGGGTGGGCATTATGAGGGCAAAGGCTTATTTGAGGAGGAAATGAAGGCACGCCTGCTTATAATATTCGCGCTGCTGCTTTCTATGAGCGCCGCCGCATGGGGCGAAAGCCTCGTCGATATCAAGGTAGAGGAACTCAGCCAGCCGCAGAAGCCCAGATGGGGTTCCGACCCCTTTGTACGCTACGGAGACAGGCACAAACGCCCCGAACTCAACGAATTAGCCCACCTGAAACTGAACCTAAAAGGTATAATATCAAATGGCAAGAGAGCGCTTGCCATAATAAACAACGGGTTTTACCGAAAGGGCGACATCATAGGGGACTTCGTCATAGAAGATATTTTAAGCGACAGGGTCCTGCTCCTCAGGAACGGCAGAAAATTTGTGCTCAATGTCGAAGGCTTCGCCGTACAGGGGCCCGGGAAGGAGGCTGAATAATGAGGAAGGTAGCCCTTGTCATTTTACTTTCCCTGCTCCTTGCCGCATCGGCCCGGGCGGCCCTCGAGAGGGGTCCACTGATATCCATGGAACTCAGGGACGTCGAAATCAAGGAAGTCCTGAGGGCCATCGGGCAGGAGCACGGCATAAACATAATCGCCGACGACAGCATCACCGGCACGGTCACGGTAAGCCTGAGGGGAGTGCCCCTCTGGGACGCCTTGGACTCCATACTGCGGAGCAAGGGCTACACCTACAGGATACAGCCCGGGGGCCTTGTCATTGTTGAGCTTGCTACAAAAGCCCTCCTCGAAGAGGAAGACCTGCTGGTGCGTGAGTTCAAGCTCAAGTACCTGGACCCGGCTTCCGTGCTCAACAACATAAACAGCCTTCTGACAAGCAGGGGCAAGGCCACCTCGGTGAACGACATTAATTCCATCATCGTAAAGGACCTTGCGCTGGGCATAGAGCGGGTCGAGGCCATGCTCGAAAAAATAGACAAAAGGCCCAAGCAGATCATGATAGAGGCCAGGATAGTCGAATTAAACACCTCCTACAGCCGCGAGTTGGGGGTGGAGTGGGGGCCCACCGGCTACAATAACCCAAACTCGGTATTCAACCGCCCCGGCTCCGCCGAAAGCAGGTTCGCGGTGAACCTGCCCACGCCATCCACGACGGCAGGAGACCTCCTTTTCGGCCTGGTGACCAACACCTATTCCCTGAACCTCAAGCTCTCGGCACTCGAGGACACAGGGGTCGGCAAGGTGCTTTCCCGCCCGAAGATAATGGTGCTTGATAACCAGCAGGCAGAGATAACAAGCGGCACCGAGATACTCGTGCCCACCATCGTCAACGCGGTAATCACGGGCGGTACCATACCAGCGCAGGGGGAGCCCCATATCCTCCAGGCAAAGCTCCAGCTTACCGTCACCCCGAGGGT
>DAOUWH010000190.1 GCA_030667205.1 Nitrospirota bacterium | reverse complement strand
TAGACGAGGCCCAGGAGATGAGTGCGGAGTGCCTCGAATTCGTGCGTCTGCTGTTGAACATCGGGTTCAAGACGGACACGAACAAGCTCATACAGATAATACTGGTGGGGCAGCCCGAACTGCGGGACCTCGTAAGCAGCGAGAGGCTCAAACAGCTCAACCAGCGCATCTCCGTAAGGTTCCACCTCGAACCGCTTGCCCTCGATGAGACTGCACGGTACATCAGGCACAGGCTGAAGGTGGCGGGCTCGGACACGATAACATTCCCCGAAAAGGGCATTAAAACCATCCACGACCTCAGCCACGGCATTCCCCGCCTGATAAACCTCCTGTGCGACAGGGTCCTTCTGGCCGCCTATGGCAATGGAGAGTTGCAGATGCGCACACGCCTCATTAAGGAGGTCGCCAGAGAGTTTGGCAAGGAAGATATCGCACCACCGGAAATGCGGACTGAAAAGCGGATAGAAAAACCGGCGGAAAAGGGGGAGAGGATATCTTTCAGGCCCGTATTCGCGGGGGTTGCGCTCTTTGCGCTCTTTGCTCTCTTTGCGCTTTTCATATCCCGGGGGGATTGAAGAAAAACATATTGCCGGCTCGCTTGAAGGGAAGCAACTGGTCTCGTTCGACGACCTGAAAAACAGGGCCGTGGACGCTCAACTGATATATAAAAAGACTGATATATAAAAAGACTGATGCGAGCGATTATTCCGGCCAGACGGATGAGGAGACCCTGGCACTGCTTTCGAAGAACCCCCGTGTACCCTCGCTTGCCCCTTAGAGGAAAGCGGCTCCCTTACTTTTTCTTGGGCCGCTTCGAAGCCTCCAGCACACTCTTTCTCAGCCTCAACGACACCGGCGCGACCTCTATCAGTTCGTCCTCTTTTATAAACTCTATCGCGTTCTCAAGCGAAAGCGCCCTGTGCGGTATAAGCCTGATGGCCTCGTCCGAGCCAGAGGCCCTTATGTTCGTGAGCTTCTTTTCCTTGCACACATTCACGTCCAGGTCAACGTCCCGCGAGTTCTCGCCAACTATCATGCCCTCATAGACCTCCGTGCCCTCCGGTATGAAAAAAACTCCCCTGGGCTGAAGGTGAAAGAGGGCAAAGGGAGTGGACGTCCCCCTGCGGTCGGCCACCAGCGCTCCGGTGGGGCGCTTGGACATCGGCCCCATCCACGGCTCGTAACCGTCAAATATCTGGTGCGCAAGCCCCGTGCCCCGGGTGTCCGTGAGGAACCGGGAGCGGAAACCTATAAGCCCCCTTGAGGGCACTCTGAATTCAAGCCTCGCCCTGCCCCGGCTGTTGTACATCTTGAGCATCTTGCCTTTTCTCGTGCCCGCCTGCTGGGTGACGACGCCCACGAACTCATCCGGGACGTCAACGACCAGCAGCTCCATGGGCTCATGAAGGACGCCGTCGATGGTCTTTGTTATGACCTCCGGCATCGAAACGGAAAGCTCGTAGCCCTCGCGCCTCATCGTCTCTATCAGTATCGCAAGCTGGAGTTCTCCCCTTCCGTCGACCACGAAGGAATCCGTGCCCGTAAAGTCCACGCGGATGCTTACGTTATGAAGCACCTCCTTCTCAAGCCTCTGGCGTATCTGACGAGAGGTCACGAACCTCCCTTCCCTCCCCGCAAGGGGCGAGGTATTTACGGAAAAGGCCATCGAGAGCGTGGGCTCGTCCACGGCGATCCTCGGCAGTCTCCGGGGGTCTTCGGGGTCGGTCACGGTATCGCCGATGTTCACGCCCTCAAGACCTGACACGGATACGATGTCTCCCGCGCCGGATGATTCAATGGGCACTTTCTCAAGACCCTTAAATGAGTAAAGCGTGGTCACCTTTGCACGGACCGTATCCCCGTTCTCCCCGACGATTCCCACTGTCTGGCCCTGGCTCAAATTCCCCGAAAACACCCTGCCTATTGCGAGCCTCCCGGTGTAGTCGTCATAATTTATATTCGTAACCAGCATCTGAAGAGGCATTGAATCGTCGTATACGGGCGCGGGAATGTATTTGATTATCAGGTTAAACAGAGGCCTCAGGTCCTCAAACTCGCCCTCAGGCTCCATCGATGCCATGCCTGCCTTGGCGTTGGTGTACACGATTGGGAAATCAAGCTGCTCTTCCCCGGCGCCAAGGTCTATGAAGAGGTCGTAGACCTCGTTGAGGACATCCTGGACCCTGGCGTCGGGCCTGTCTATCTTGTTTATCACAAGTACAGGGGGGAGCTTAAGCTCCAGGGCCTTTTTCAGCACGAACCTTGTCTGGGGCAACGGGCCTTCTGATGAGTCCACCAGCAGGAGCACCCCGTCCACCATCTTTAAAGTTCTCTCGACCTCGCCGCCGAAGTCGGCGTGCCCCGGGGTATCCACTATGTTTATGGTAGTGTCGCCGTACCTGATGGCCGTGTTCTTGGCCATGATGGTGATGCCCTTCTCGCGCTCAAGGTCGATGCTGTCCATGACCCTTTCCCTTATCTTCTGGTTGCTCCTGAAGATGCCGGACTGGTGCAGCATGCCGTCGACCAGGGTGGTCTTCCCGTGGTCCACATGGGCGATAATGGCGATATTTCTCAGGTCGTCCCTTGTCTTGCGCAAAACCTGTACCCCTTTTAGTTGTTTCCTGCGTCTCTTCACTGATATGCCGCAGGGTAAACTTTATAATACCATTAATACCATGCCCTGCGGGGTAGAATCCGGGAAATTACATGGGCGATGCAGCCCGAACTCCCCCGGACAATCCAAAAGCAAAAGGGGTTAGCCTGTGTCGGCTAACCCCTTAATTTGCATGGTAGGCACGGGCGGTTTCGAACCGCCGACTTCTACCGTGTCAAGGTAGCGCTCTCCCCCTGAGCTACGCGCCTTAGTCATTAGAATTAAACCAAAAATCACGGTGCCCCGTCAAGTGCCAGGGGATTTTGTCCGCCACGGTTGTGTTATAATTACTGTTCATATGGATATTCATAACCTCATTAAAACCTTAACAAGAACGGTATTTGCGCTTGCGGCCCTGTGCCTTGCGGTGGTGTTTTCAGGGACCTCTTACGCCTCCGAAAACCCATTCGATCAGCTCACGGAAAAAACGCTCCAGTTCTTTACGACCATGGAGGGCGCCGTGACTTCCGTCTCGGACGGCACGGTCACGTCGGACCTCGGGACCGAATCCGGCATAAGGGTGGGCATGAGGCTCAATATATCCCGGGAGGGCGCGCCGTTTATCCACCCCATAACAAAAGAGACCATAGGACAAATTGAATCCTTTGTCGGTCGGGCGGAGGTCGTCGAGGCCGACGCCGACTCTTCAGTGCTCCGGGTCCTCAGGGGCAGCCCCGCCAAAGGGGATCTGCTGAGGCTGACCTCGGCCAATATACTGGCAATGTTCTACCAGTCCTCGGAGGTCGGCTGGAACGTATCGGAGGAGTACTACGAAAGGCTCAAGGCCTCCGGCAGGTTCGAGCTTATAGACACCTCCCCAGGCACGGCGCCTGATGGGGAGATTGTTGCCGAGGCCGACAGGCTCGGCGCCGAAGTCGCGATAGTGCTTACTTCGAAAAGGTCAAACGGGGACTTGATTCTCACACAGCGCCTCATGTGGGTCGAGGACGGCGCCGAACTCTCATCCGACTCCGCCACTATCGGTGCCGACCTCCTTGCCGACATCAGGCTCGGCAGCGAACTGTTCATCCCGAAGAGGGAGCATATCATCGCATTCGACATCCCCTACAGTGCAAGCCACATCGCATCCGGCGATATCAACGGCGATGGCACGAAAGACCTTGTACTGAGCACCT
>DAOUWH010000036.1 GCA_030667205.1 Nitrospirota bacterium | reverse complement strand
TCCTTACCCTTTAGCAAGTCCGGCGGGATTTCGTTAATGACACGCTGTGTCATGCCGAGCGATGCGCTAATTTCCTTCATTGCTTCCTTGTCCGTTAGGAATTCAAGCGACCGGGAAAGGAGGGCATGGTGGTGTTCAAGAGTGTCATACGCATTTCTGAGGTCAAGAACATTTGCCCCTTCCATCTGAGCCAATAGCAAGGCAAAGACAACGGTCTCCGCATACGCGTCCGCAAATTGGGCCTCACTTGCATCCGGGAACAGGAGAGCTTGTATTTCCTTTCTGAGTGAATGCATGGGGGACTTTTCATCCTTCAGGGAGTCCTTGACCTCTTCACGAATCAAACGACAAAACGGGGCAAGGAAAGCCGCAAGCTCTTTAGGTTTCCCCGGTAAAATCGGAGTCCAGTTAACGAACTCCGCAAGCAGATGGAAGAGGGCCCTGGCATTGGCCTCGGAGACGGCGGCCTTGCCGTCGGCGCAGATGTCTCCGGCCAAACGAACGCGTTTGTCGACAAGTTCACCGTTCCGGTAAAGCGCCCACTCGTTGCCGTCCGTATACAGCATGTTTGGGACATTCTTAAAACGTTTCCACTGCTCCCTGTCATGCCCCTTGAATAGCTTCGGATTAGTGCCCTTCCCCGGTGCTTTAAGCTCGACATACCCGATGGGAAGTTGGTTGCTGTGCGCCGCGAAATCCGGACGGCCCAGCCGGTCGTGAAGGGCGGATTCTCCCTTCAAAACGATATTCTGTAAAATAATGTCGCCAAACTCGGAAAACAGGCGGTCAACAGGAGGCTTCAACTGGTCTTCTGGCTCTCCCGCTGCCTTCGCTGAAAACTTGGCCGTCAGTTGTTCGGCGAAAGCCCGTAGCGGTGCAAAAAGCTTTCCCTGAGGCGTCAAACCCTTCGGCATAGGTCATGATAACATAAACAGAAAGGGACTTCTTACACCTTCCGCCTGAGCGCGGCCTTGATGAAGGGGTCCAGCTCGCCGTCGAGCACTGCGTCCACGTTGCCGACCTCCACGCCGGTGCGGTGGTCTTTAATCATCCTGTAGGGGTGGAGCACATAGCTGCGGATCTGCGAGCCCCAGGCGATGTCCTTCTTCTCGCCCATAATGCCCTCGAGCCTGGCCTCCTGCTTCTTGATCTGGATGTCGTAGAGCCTCGCGCGCAGTATCTTCATCGCGGTCTCCCGGTTGCGGTGCTGGGAGCGGTCGTTCTGGCAGCTAACGACTATGCCCGTGGGCAGGTGGGTCAACCTTACCGCCGATGAGGTCTTGTTAACGTGCTGCCCTCCGGCGCCGGATGCTCGGAAGGTATCGACCCTCAGTTCGTCGTCCTTTATCTCGACCTCCACGTCGCTTTCCTCTATCTCCGGACAGACGAGCACGGCGGAGAAAGACGTATGCCTTCGTTTGTTCGCATCGAAGGGGGAGATCCTTACGAGCCTGTGCACTCCGGCCTCGACCTTAAGGTAGCCATATGCATACGGGCCCGAGACGGATATCGTGGCGCTCTTTATGCCCCCCTCGGGGGACTGCTGAAGGTCGAGCACCTTCGCGCTGTAGCCGCGGCGCTCGGCCCACCGCAGATACATCCTCATCAGCATCTGGGCCCAGTCCTGGCTCTCGGTGCCCCCGGCCCCGTGGTTTATCATCAGTATGGCGTTGTCGGCGTCGTGGGGGCCGGAGAGGAAAGACTTAAGCTCAAGCTCCTCTATGGCCTCCCTGAGCTTTCCCGACTCCTCGGTAATCTCACGGGCGAACATCTCCCCACCCTCTTCCTCAAGTATCCCGGTGGATTCTTCAAGGTATGAGAGTTTCTCGAGCACTGAGTTAAAGGGTTTTACGGTGTCTTCGAGGCGGGCCTTCGCTATGCCGAGGGACTGCCTCTTCTCGGGCGAGGACCAGTACTCTTCGCTCTGCAGCTTTTTTTCTATTTCCGCGAGTTCACTCTCAAGGCGGGCTACATCAAAGATAACCTCTTAGCGACTCTACCTTCTTCCTGAGCGCCGAGAGTTCTTCCTTTATCTCTGTCTTTTGCATCTTACTGCCTCCTTATGCCCGCCAGGAGTATCACGGTGGTTATTATGCACATGTAGGAGAACAGGTCTCCGTACCTTGAATAAAACGTCCTGGTCCTGTCGGTTCTTATATGCTCCGTAATCGCCCCCCGGCTAAAAAGCGGGAGGGTCTGTAAAATCTTTCCGTTTGAATCTATAAAGCCCGATATACCGGTGTTCGCGGCCCTCACGAGTGGCTTTCTGTTTTCCACGGCCCTGAGCACCCCCATCGAGAAGTGCTGGTAGGGGCCGATGGTGCGGCCGAACCACGCGTCGTTTGTTATGTTGACCATGAGGTCGCCGCCACTCTTGTAAAACTTCCTTACGAGCCCGGGGAATATTATCTCGTAGCAGACCATGGTGCCGAAGCTCCCGATGCTCGTCCTTGCCTTCTCGGTCTTTCTGCCCGGCACGTACTCGCCAATGCCCTCGACAAGCCTGTTTACGAACAGACCCAGAACCGGACCGAGGGGGATGTACTCGCCGAAGGGTACTAAATGTATTTTATCATATACATGGAGGGTCTCTCCATTTTCATCGAGCAATACGGCGCTGTTTGAAAGTCTTGAGGTATCCTTCACCGTGATCACCCCGAAGAGGAGATTTGTGCCAAGGGCACCGGCGAACTCCTGCATCTCGGCCGTGTACTCCACGTCCCGCTCCCAGTAAAAGGGCACCGCCGTCTCGGGCCAGACCACAAGCCCCGGCCCCTCCGTGGCGACGGCCGCGGTGAGAGTCTTGTAGGTGTCTATCGTGTCACGTTGATAGCGGGGGTCCCATTTCACGTCCTGCTCGATGTTTCCCTGCACCACGCTGACCGTTACGGTCTCGCCGGGCCTGTCCTGCCCCAGCCTGAAGTGGCCGTATGCGAATATCGCCAGGGCCGATGCGGCCAGGACCATCATCCCCACGGCCATGGGCCAGAGGTTGGCAAGCGGCCTGTCGTTTCTCCGGGCCCTTGCTATGAAGATGTCCGAGATCGCGCCGTTTACGGCCAGCACGAAGAAGGAGACCCCGTAGATGCCGGTGATGTCGGCAAACTGGATGGCAGAAAGAAATTTATACTGCGAGTACCCGATGCTCGACCACGGGAATCCCGTGAAGGCATAGGAGCGGACGAACTCGCAGACGACCCAGAAAAGCGGGGCCAGAAACAGCGCCGGAAGGTGCGTGTTCCTTATGTAGCGGGAAAACAGAAACCCGAACGCCGCGGTAAAGAGGCTCAGATACGCCGAAAGCACCAGCACCAGCGCCAGCGCCGCTATGAACTGGACCCCGCCGTAGTAGGTAATGGAGTGGTATATCCAGTACTGGGTGCCGAAGAAGTACGGAAGGCCCATGAAAAACCCGGCCTTAAAAGCCCTCGAAGGGGTCGTCTCCCAGATCGCTGTCAGAAAGGGCACAAGCGCTACCCACGCAAGCGGGTAAATATCAGCCGTGGGAAAACACAGCACAAGAAGCACGCCGGAGAAAAAGGAAAGAATATATGGCCTGTTAACAGACTTGCGCTTGGGCCTTCCGAACCTCTGATAGAGCATCCTGTATTCTAAGGGACTTTAAGGCAACTTGACAACGATAAAGTGAAACTTTACAATTTTCATACGGGCAGTTAGCTCAGTCGGTAGAGCAGTGGCCTGAAAAGCCACGTGTCCGCAGTTCAATTCTGCGACTGCCCACCATTTCCTTTCTCTACCGTCCGATGACCTCTCACGGGCCAGGTTGTTGCAGGCATTTACTCTGCGGATTGTTCGAGTGCCCCGCCGCCTGGAAAAGGCCTTCACCTTCCCTCCCCCCTATTTCTCCAGCCTCTTTACCAGCCGCGTGCAGATGCCCTCAAGCGTGTCGAGCTCGTCCCGGGTGAGGCCCGCGCGGCCAAGGAAGTGTTTTATGGTAACGCTGATCTTCCTGCCGATAGTGCGGTCGCCCATCTTCGTGTAGCCCAGGAGCTCAAGGACGCGCGTTAACCTCTCAGAAAGCACGGCCTGCCCGGCGTGGGTGGAAAGCGGCTTACGGCCTTCCGGGACGGGTGTCTCTATCTGAAGCCTGCCGAGCTCGTAAGCCACCACCATGACGGCCTGCGCGAGGTTCAGCGAGGGCTGCCGGAAGTCCGTGGGGATGTTTATCATGAAGGCGCATTCATCTATCTCGGCACTTGAGAGGCCACGCTGCTCGCGCCCGAAAAGTAATGCCACCTTCCCGCCTCGGCTGGCCGTCTGGAAGACCTTCTCGGCGGCCTCATCCACGGGCAGGGCCATGCCGCGCCGCTTGCCCCTGAGGCGGCTCGTGCCTATTACGAGGGACGCCTCGGCAATGGCTTCGGCGAGTGTCGGATATTCTTTCGCCGACCTAAGTACGTCCATCGCGTTGTGGGCGAGGCGGTCGGCCTCCTCCGTCATCTCGCCCGGAGGATTGACGAGCGAGAGATTTTTAAAGCCCATGTTCTTTAACGCGCGGGCCGAGGCGCCGATGTTGCCCTGCTCGGTGGGCTCCACGAGCACGAAGCGGACGTTATGCTTCCAGGTTTTCATGATGGTATTATAATCGGATTAAAGGGAAATCCTGAAGGAGAGCTGCCAATGGACGGCACGAGGCGCGCGGACATAAGGCCGGGGCTAAGAGTTTCGATAGTGCTTAAGAAGGACCAGCGGAGCGGGAAACTGACCGAGGGGATAGTGAAAGACATTTTAACCAACTCACCGACGCATCCTCGTGGGATTAAAGTCCGCCTGGAAAGCGGAGAAGTAGGCCGGGTGAAAGAGATAGGGGATTGATTGCCCCTCAGCCACCTAATCTGTGCAGCTTCATGATGTTTGTTTTCCCCGCCCCGCCAATGGGCGTGCTTGCGGTTATGACCACGCTCTGGCCCCTGCGGGCAAGTTTTTCCTCAAGAAGAATTTTCTCTACCGCATCGAAGACCGCATCGGTGCTCTTTAGAAGTTTCATGTGCATGGGCACGACCCCCCGGTAAAGAGACATGCGGCGCATCACTTCCTCCGAGGGAGTAAACGCCAGCACCGGCACCGTGGGCCGGAACTTGCTCAGAAGCCGCGCGGTATAGCCCGAGTGCGTAAAGGCCACGATGTACCTTGCCCCGATGTCCGAGGCCGCCTCCACGGCGGCCTCCGCCACTGCCGCGGAATACGAGCCGCCGATTTCATAAACCGGGGCCTGCGCCCCCGCCCCCTCGGTCTTCCTTATAATCCTGTCCATCATCTGAAGGGCCTTTAATGGATGCCTGCCCGTGGAGGTCTCGGCCGAGAGCATTAAAGCATCGGTGCCGTCGAGGACCGCGTTTGCCACGTCGGTGACCTCCGCACGCGTGGGCCTCAGGTGCTCGGTCATGCTCTCAAGCATCTGCGTGGCCGTGATCACGAGCTTCCCGGCGCGGTTGGCAAGCTCGATAAGCGCCTTCTGGATGAGGGGCACCTCCTCTGTGGGGACCTCGACGCCGAGGTCGCCCCTTGCCACCATCAGGCCGTCGGAGACGGCGAGGATCTCCTCTATGTTTTCAAGCGCCGCTGGCTTTTCTATCTTCGCGATAACAGGCACGTCGCGCCCGGCGCGCTTGATAAACCTCTTTACCTTTACAATGTCCTCGGCCTCGCGCACGAACGAGACGGCCACGTAGTCCACACCCGCACCCAGGCCGAACGCGAGGTCAGCCCTGTCCTTGGCCGTAAACGACGAAGCGGTTATCCTCATACCCGGAAGGTTTACGCCCTTGCGCCCGGTGAGGGTGCCGCCTTCTATAACCCTCGCCCCGAGGGCCCCTTTTTTCCTCCCCGTGACCTTCAGCTCCATCAGCCCGTCATCGAGCAGGATTCTGTCGCCGGCGCGGGCGTCCTTAATGAGGGCCGGGTAAGAAATCGTAATTACCCCCTCTTTGCACATGCCGCCGCCTGCGGCTATGCGGAGCCTCTCGCCTTTTCTCAGGGGCATCGCGCCGCCTTCGACCGGGCCTGTCCTTATCTTCAGGCCCTGAAGGTCCTGAAGCACGGCCACGGGCCTGCCATACTTTCTTGAGCCTTCGCGGAGAAGTTTTAAGGCCCTGCCGTGCGAGGCGTGGTCTCCGTGCGAGAAATTAAGCCGGGCCACGTCCATCCCGCCGCGTATGAGGGCATTTAAGACCTTGCGCTCCGCCGAGGCGGGCCCTATGGTGCAGACGATTTTTGCGTGTCTGTTTCTATTTGCCATTGGGGCCATGTGCTAAGTATATCAGGCACGCAATACCTTTTCTATCCGGCATTGGGCGGAATCGGAGATTAAAAACCCTTTACATAACGCCTTAATGACGGTACATTTTAATAATGGACACCGACTCGCTTGTACTGTTTCTGGGGCTGATATTCCTTCTGGGCTATCTCGGCGGGCTCATTGCCAACAGGGTGGGGCTTCCGAAGGTAAGCGGCTACGTGCTCGTGGGTATTGCCCTCAGCCCAACGGTTACGGGGATAATCTCGGAGGAGTTCTTAACGTCCGCCACGGTGATAGTTGATTTCGCCCTCGCGATGGTCGCCTACAGCCTGGGCGGGCACCTCAAGCTTAAAAACATACTTGAGCAGGGAAAGATCATCGGCCTCATGACCTTCGGCCAGGGGCTGGGCGCATTTGTATTCGTGGCGACGGCGACGCTGGGCTTTATGGTCTTTTATTTCCCGGAGTTCGCGTTCGTGGATATCGCCGCGCTGGCGTTTCTGTTCGCCGCGCTTTCTGTCACGACGGCCCCGGCCGCAGTTTTGGCCACGGTGCACGAGTACAAATCCAGGGGCAGGTTCACCACAACGCTGCTTGCCATCGTCGCGCTGGACGACGCCCTGGGCCTCATGGGCTTTGCCCTCTGCGTAGCTATCATAAAGGGCTTTATCCTCGACGGGGGGTTTTCCTTCCCGTTGGTCCTCGACCCGGTCGAGAGCATCCTGTGGTCAACGGTAACAGGCATCGTGCCGGGCCTTGTGCTGGTATGGGCCCTAAAACACATACAGAAAAAGGAAACGCTCATTATTCTTACTATGGCCCTTTTCTGCCTCGCCTTCGGCACGGCGCAGCAGCTCGGGCTTGAGCCCCTGTTCGCCACGATGATAATGGGCATGACCGTATCGAACATCTACCCCGGCAACGCCCCCTTCATATTTCTTGAGCAGAACTACGAGACGGTGGTGTTCGCCGCGTTCTTCGTCCTTGCCGGCGCCCACATAGACATCGGCCTCCTTGTGGATTACCTGCCGCTGGCAGTGCTCTTCGTTGTCTTCAGGATAGGCGGCAAGTGGGTGGGCTCTTATCTGGGGGGTGTGGCCGCGGGGGCCCCGAAGCGGTTTTCCCGCTACATGGGGCTTGGCCTTGCCCCTCAGGCGGGCGTTGCCATCGGGCTTGCCCTTTACATAGAGAGGATTCCCGGCGTGGCCCAGTACGCCCCGATAATCATTAACGTGATAATCGCAAATACCGCCATCAACGAAGTGGTAGGTCCTTATCTTTTGAAGCTCGCCCTTCGCCATAACCACGACATCAAGGGGACGTAGTCCCCTCTCTTTCTGAAAGGGACTCGTCCCTTTTTGCAGTTTTGCGAAAGGATTCGCGGGGCTGCAAAGGCTCCGGACATGGGTTGTCTTTTAAATCAGGGGCTTAGCGCCTGGCACAGGAAATGCATTATATATGGCAAATGCCAGGAAAGGAGGCGATGAAGATGGAACAGCTCTCTAAGAAACTCACATACATCGGGGCGGGAATAGGCCTCGTGCTTTTCGCCATTGTGGGGCTTCTGCCCGGTTCTTTGCTGGGCGGGGCAATGGGCCTTAACATCGTAGGGACGCTCTTTGGCTACCCGGTCACCTCCGGGGTGCTTCAGAGACTCATTGTGGCGGGCTCCATGCTCCTTGGCGTGCTGGTGGCGGGCATAATCTTCGTCATGGGCTGCTCGGTGGCCGGATGGCTCCTGGGCACGGCGGCCGAGGCCCTCACAGCGCCGAAAAAGGCAACTGAAGTTAAGGCAAAAATTAAATAATTAATAAAGGGAGGTAGCAAAATGAGACCAGCACTTACTATCGGAAGGAACATCGGGGCGGCAATCGGAGCGATAGCGTTTCTGGTAGTGGGGCTTGTGCCGGCATTCTACTTCGGAAGCTACGGCACCATAGTGGTCATGTCCCACTTCCTCGGGGAGGCCCTTCAGGGGACCGTCCTTGTGAGGGCGGCGGTAGTCGTGGGCACTATCATGGGAATATTCTGCATGGCTTCTGTAAGCATCGTCGTGGGCGCGCTCTTTGGCACCACGGTGGGCTGGGTGACCGAGATGCTCTCCACACCGGCAAAAGAGACCGAAGCCGCCAAGGCGGCAATCGATTAGGTTTTAAATTTCCTCTCCCAGGGGGTTGCCATGCTGGCAACCCCCTCTTTTTTGTCCTGTATAACCCCCCGAAACAAAAGGGCTTCCCTCCCCGGCCCGGGCTTTTAGTGTCCAGAATTCGCACTTGCCGGACAAATGTGGTACAATAATATTAAAGATACTTATGGTTTTATAAGTAATGCTTTAAGTAGGCGGAAAGACATGGAAAAACACGCAAAGGCATATGAGCCAATTGAGTTCGTCTGGGTCGAGGACGATTTCACCAGGTTCGTCCGGGACAACTGGGCGGTGCTGGGGCTTACGCCTGTCTTGCTGAAGCTTCTCGTGGAGCACAAGGGCTGGTGGATGGAGCTCGTTGACGACTGCTTCAGGGAGCTTGTTGGCAAGGACTACGCCGACATCAAGATCACCGCCTGGATAGAGAGGCTTGAAGAGAAGGGCTACGAGTTCCCGCCGGGCAAGCCCGTGATTGTGACGCTTAGCGAGATACTTGTCGAGGCCTGGAGCGGCGAGGCCCACGATATCCTTCCGCAAGCGATGAACTGACCTCTACACGGGGGCGAGGCCCACACGGGCCGCGCCCCCTTTTCTTTTTAAGCTCAATCATGCTACTCTTGCTTTTACATAAGGCAAGGCTCGTGAGATAATCAACCGGGGAAAGATTTAATCACTGATGAACCCGCCCTTAAACTTTTAAACGGAGGTAATGCCATGAGAGTCAGAAATTCGGGATTTCCTGGTTATGTGATTGCCGCATTCGTATGCCTGGGCCTGCTGTATCTTGTCTGCGGCACTGCGGACGCCCAGGCCGAAATGCAAAGGAGACTCGCCCCGATAAAGAAGGCGCCCGCGACCATTCAAAGGATCGCCCCGGTGCAGGCGCCGAATGTCGGCCCCGACCTTACGCTTAGCGGTTGCGAGGTCCTGTGCGACAGGGGCGGGGGATACTCAAAGCAGATCTGCCAGCAGTACGGCTACAGCAACCAGTTCACCTACAAGATACGCGCGGCCATGAAGAATAACGGCAACGACGCCGCAAGCATCGAGGCCGGCTGGCGCGTATGGGGGGCCACGCATCAGCAAGGCAATGCCGCGCCCGCTCCAGCGGGTTCGGCCCAGATTCAGACGGCGACTGCCGGCGGAGTCTATCTGCCTGCCGGAGCCACTGTCTCGGGCTCAAACAGCCCGGTGCTCTACAACCTTAAAAACCTCCCCCCTGGCGCCCACCGCGTGGTCTTCACGGCGGACCCCGACAACCGCATCGCAGAGACCGGAGAGGGCAACAACACAAGCCAGTGCACATGGGACGTGGTGGCTATGCCCCCGACTCCGCCCTACGACCTGACGATAACGCACGTCGCGGTGTCTCCGTCCTCCGGGCCACCGACAACCAACTTCACGTTCACCGTTACGGTGAAGAACATCGGCGGGGCAACTTTCGATGGCTTCAACACGCGGTGCGAGCCGGGCACGTCCTTCAACAAACCCAAGCTCGAAGAGAACGAGACCGTCTCGCGGACGATTTCCGTCCCCGGCCCCATGACACCGGGCACCAAGACGATTAATTGCACCGTAAACTCCTTCCAGCCCGAGCAGAACACCTCAAACAACGCGATGTCTGCCACCTTCACCGTGACGCAGCCCTGAGGGGGAGGAGTATCCAATCAGATTAAAGCAGGGGCGGGCCGAAAGGCCCGCCCCTTTTTTTGTTTGTCGCCTCCGGCACACCCCGAAAAACCCTGACATGCTAAAAATAGCCGGACGGAAAGTTTATAATGTAGAGTCCTTCGATGAAAAAACATGGCCGTTATGATACGTCCGCGCTGACC
>DAOUWH010000279.1 GCA_030667205.1 Nitrospirota bacterium | reverse complement strand
CAGGGAAATCACCCTCGCCGGATGCATCTGGCGCTTTAAAGAGTCCGTAAAGGACATCGACTTGCTATGCACATCAGAGGACCCCGGGAAGGTCATGAGCGTCTTCGTAAAGCTCCCCACGGTCAGGGACGTGCTAGCGCACGGCCCCACGAAGTCCAGCGTGGTGCTTGAGGGGGGCATACAGGTGGACCTCAGAGTGGTGGAAGAGAGGTCCTTCGGCGCGGCGCTGGCCTATTTCACCGGTAGCAAGGCGCATAACATACGACTGAGGGAGATGGCCGCAAGGGCGGGCCTCAAAATAAACGAGTACGGCGTGTTCAGGGAAAAGGACGAAAAGAGGCTTGGCGGGGAGAAGGAGACCGATATCTACGGCATACTGGGCCTGTCCTTCATTCCGCCGGAGCTTAGGGAGGACTCCGGAGAGGTCGAGGCGGCCCTCGAGGGCCGCCTACCCGCACTCGTTACAGTTGAGGACATAAGGGGCGACCTGCACGTGCACACCAACCGGAGCGACGGAAGCCATACGCTTGAGGAACTCATCAAGGCCGCAAGGAAGAGGGGGTACGAATACATCGCCATCACAGACCACACCAAGGGGCTTGGCATCGCCGGGGGGCTCAACGAAGAGGAGATCCTCGACGAGATAAGCGAGATAGATTCTCTGAATAAGAAACTCAGGGGCTTCAGGGTGCTTAAAGGCGTGGAGGTGGACATAAGAAGCGACTGCACCCTCGACATTGCAGACGAGGTTCTACGAAAACTCGACATAGTTGTCGCCTCCATCCATTCGGGCTTTAAACAATCCTCGGAAAAGATCACCCGGAGGCTCATGGCCGCCATGGAGAATCCTTTCGTAACCGTAATCGCCCATCCCACAGGCAGACTCATCGGCCAGCGCGACGCCTACGAGGTGGACATGGAGCTTGCGCTGAAAACCGCCTCGCACACCGGCACGGCCATGGAAATCAACGCGTATCCCTTAAGGCTCGACCTGAATGACATACACGCGAGGGCCGCCGCCGGGCTTTCGGTACCAATCGCAATCGGCACGGACACGCACATATTAAGCCACTTCGACTACATGTCCTACGGCGTGGGCATCGCAAGGAGGGGCTGGCTTCAGAAAAACAATGTTATTAATACCCTGAGTTACAAAGCGCTTCTTAAGGCCCTTAGTGTGAAAAAAGTGGCTTGAGCTCAGCCGGCATCACTTATATTACAACCCATGGCGGCATCTTTTAGCGCGCGATTTATAGTATTTAAGTAGTAATTTATATGTATTCATTTAAACAATATTTTGTTATAATATTTTGAGTTGTATTGGGAGGAACAGTGAAAAAACCGGTCTTCGTATACGACACAAACGGGGAGTCTCTGGAGTTCCTGAAAGAATTTTTCGAGGGCCGTTCGTCTTATAACGTAACGTTTTTCACAAACCTCAAGGAGCTCAGGAAAAAACTCAAATCCGACCCGCCCCACGCCATTATAGCAGGCAGCCCCACATGCCTCGACAGGGTATGCCCCTGCGAAACTAACCTCCCGGTCATCGCCATGGTCTCAAAGGAAGTCGCCAGGGGCATGAGGAGCGTGGTGAAGCACGGCATAGAGTACTACCTGCTCGACCCCTACAACAAGGACGACCTTGAGTACAAGCTCACGTCGTTCCATATGAAAAACGAGTGTGCCGAGACCCTCTACCAGGAAAAGGAAGACCTCGAGACCGTCGCCAAACTAACGTATACCCTCTCTTCCACACTCGACCCCGAAGAGGTGCTCTACCTCATCGTCAGGAAAATAAGCGACATAATCCCCGTCACGAGGTGCTCGATACTTAGCATAAGTTTCGGCGAGAACAGGTTCGCCAAGGTAATCTCCACATTCGAAAGCCACTCGATAAAGCACCTGACGCTCGACATCAGGAAGTACCCCGAGATAGAAAAGGCCCTCAAGACAAGGAAGTCCGTAATCGTCAAGGACGCCATGAAGGACCCTCT
>DAOUWH010000090.1 GCA_030667205.1 Nitrospirota bacterium | reverse complement strand
CCCCGCGACGACAAGGCCGTCTTCATAACCGGAGAAGACGCCCGCTACCTGCTCGGCGTGCTCCGCATGAGGGCCGGGGATGAGTTCACGGTCTTTGACTCCTCGGGCGGACATTTTACAGCCAGGATAAAACATGCCGGGAAAAACACCGTTACCGCAGAGCTGAAGGAGGCGCTGCCCCCCGCGGCCGAGCCCGCGCAAAGGCTGGTGCTCCTTCAGGGCATCCTCAAGAGCCGCAAGATGGACTACGTCGTGCAGAAGGCCACGGAACTCGGCGTGGCCGAGATAGTGCCCCTTATAACCGCAAGGTCGCAGGTCAGACAGACCAGAAAGCATGAAAGGTGGCAGAAGATAGCAATCGAGGCATCGAGACAGTCCTTTCGCACTTCGGTAACGGAGATAAGGGAGCCCGTTGAATTCAAGGATTTCTTTGGCGCCGGGAATTCGAAGGGTTATATATTCTGGGAGGGGGGCGGCCTGAGCCTCAGAGGTGCGGCCCTCGCGGCCTCGGAAGAGCCTCTTGTGGTCGCAGTGGGCCCTGAGGGCGGCTTCACTGCCGATGAGGTCGAACTCGCCGAGCGGGGATGGCTTGAGGTTAAAAGTCTCGGCAGCCGCATCCTGCGCGCCGAGACCGCCGCGGTCTCGGCGATTACGATAGTACAATTTCTTCTTGGCGAGATGGGGTAAAAGCGGCAAATCCCCTATGTATCGCCTTTCTTTGGGTCAAAACCCGCTTTTTAAAATGGAAATAAAGGGGATGTTCTTAAAAAATCCACCGGCCCCTTCTCCCTGGTAAGGCGAAGGGTGCCCCTCAGGATTTAGGCCTGATATAGATTGTAATCGGCACTCCCCTGAAGGAATATTGCTCTCTGAGCCTGGCTTCCAGATGTCTTATAAAAGGGTCCTTGACCCCCTCGGGCCTGTTCGTAAAGACCGCAAAGGCCGGCGGGTTCGAGGCCACCTGGGTCATGTAGGAGAACTTGACGGTCTTGCCCTTGTAAGAAGGCGGGGTTATGGTGCGGATGAACCGGTTCATCTCCGCGGTGGATATTCTTTTTCTCCGCTCTTTTAAGACCTCGTCAATGATCGGGAAGAGTTTTGTTACCCTTTTCCTCGTGAGCCCCGAGGTGGTAAGCACCGGGGCGTGGCTGAAGAACCAGAACTTCCTCTCGAGATATTTCCTGAGCCTAAGGAGGTTCGCCTCTGGGTCCTCAACAAGGTCGAACTTATTCAGGAGGAATATGGCCCCTTTGCGGTACCTGTGGACCATGCCGGCTATCTTCTGGTCGTCCGCTACAACGCCCTCCGAGGCGTCAAGCAGGACGACAGCCACGTCGCAACGCTCGATTGAGCGCATCGCCCTCAGGAGTGAAAACCTTTCGAGCGAGTAGCCGAACCTATGCTTTCTCCTTATGCCCGCGGTGTCTATGAGGAGGTACTTTTTCCTGTAATACGAGCAGACGGTGTCTATGGAGTCGCGGGTGGTGCCCGCCTCGGGGCTTACTAGCAGCCTTTTTTTGCCGAGGAGCGAGTTGACAAGGGTGGACTTTCCTACGTTGGGCCGCCCGACAACCGCGACCTTCGGATAATCCACGGTCTCCTCCGCCCAGGGCGGAAGTTCCGAGACTGCGCGGTCCATGAGCTCGTCGAAGTTATATCCCGTGGCCGCGGATACGCCTATCAGGTCGTCCACGCCGATGGAGTAGAACTCGTAGAGCCTTGATTCTCTCGTTGGGCCGTCTATCTTGTTCACGGCCCACAGGACCTTCTTGCCCGAGGCCCTCAGAAGCTCTACAAGCTCCGTGTCGTAGGGGTTTATGCCCTCCTTGCCGTCCAGGAGATGTACTATCAGGTCCGCCTCTTCCATGGCGAAAAGCGCCTGCTCTTTTATCTGCTCGAATATATTGTCGGGTGTGCGGGTGTAAAACCCCCCGGTGTCCACTGCGACGAAGGCCCGGTCTTCCCACTCGGCGTCCATGTAATTGCGGTCCCTGGTCACACCGGGGACGTCCTCCACAATGGCCGCCGGAGACCTCACGATGCGGTTAAAGAGCGTGGACTTCCCCACGTTGGGCCGTCCTACTATAACCAGTACCGGTTTAGGCATGAATAGATTTTAACAGAAACGCAGGGATTTTAAGAAACCGCGGATTGTGTGTTTTTCAGCTAAAGTGGGTGAAAAGCCCAACTCCCAAATCCCAGAATCAGACTTGATGCGCAAAACACGCAGAAATTGTCCGATTTTTCGGGCATGGAAATTGCTTGTTAACTCTTCGGATAAAAGTGCAGAAAGTACAGTATGATTCTCAGGACAAAGATAATAGCCGTAATGGCCGCAATGCTCCTCGTATTCGTGGGCATATCCACGGCCGTAACCCTGCATGCCCAGAACAGGAAGATGGTGGATTCCAAGGTCGCCGATACCGAGACCATGACCAACATCATCCACAGGAGCATCGAAAACTCGATGGCCGAGGGCAGGACAGAGGACGTCCAGAGAGCCCTTGAGAGCATCGGCAGGAACAGCGAGATACTGAACCTCAGGATAGTCTCCAACGACGGCTACATCCTCAAGTCCAAGAACCCCAACGAGATAGGCCTGAAGTCCAAGGAGTACTCGAAGCTCAAGTACAAGAAGACCAGATACAGGCCGCTCGTGGAAGGTGACGTGATAAGCCTCCTGGTACCCGTTGAGAACAAAAAGCAGTGCTTTGGCTGCCACAGCCCGACCATCAAGATAAACGGCATGATAGAGATGACCTACGACATCTCCCGCACCCTGGCCGATATGTTGGCCGTAAAGAGGTTCCTTGTCTTTTCGAACATCCTTACGGTGCTCATAGTGGCCTCGATACTCGGGGTGCTGTTTACCAAGTATGTGACGAACCCGCTGAACAGGTTCCTGGGTACCATAAAGGCGGTTGAGGACGGAGACCTCGACGCAAGGGTCAAGGTCTCCGGCACTGACGAGTTCGGCGCCATCGAGGCCGCTTTCAACAGGATGCTCGAGGAAATCAAAAACCTCTATGAGAAGAACATCAAAAAGGAAAAAGAGATATCCAGGGTGCGGGTCGAACTCGACCACAAGCAGGCGCTCGAGGAGCTCAACACACAACTTCAGTACAAGGTCAAAGAGGTGGAAACGGCCAACAAGGCCGTCCTGAGCCTCTCAAAAGAACTAAAGTCCAAGAACATAGAGCTGCAGAAAATCGTCGAGAGGCTCGAGAAGATTAACGAGGTCGGGAGGGTCCTGACTTCCATCATAGAGACCGACGAGCTCATAAAGCTGATAATCAGGACCACCGCGGAACTCCTGTATGCCGAGAAGGGCTCGATACATCTGATGAAGGGCGAGGACGAGAGCCTCACGCTCATCTACAAGATCGGCACCGGCGTGGAGGCCATAACTGCTTCGGCGGGAGAGTTGCACCCGCTTTACGGGAGCATGCTCCTTGAGGGCTCCAATGCCTTCATTAACCATAATGATGAAAGCGGCTACTCGCCGGCCATCGGCGTGCCTCTGAGGATGAAGGGCCAGATAATAGGCGGCATGCTGCTTGAGGTCAAGACCGACGGGACCGAATTCACTGACGACGATCTCGAACTCCTCGCCACAATGGCCAACCAGGCCATGGTGGCAATAGAGAACGCGTGGCTTTACGAGACCGTCAAGACCAACTATTTCGGCACCATACAGGCCCTGGTCAACGCCCTTGAGGCCAGCGACCAGTACACGAAGGGCCATTCCGAGAGGGTCAGGTTCCTCTCGCTTGAGCTTGCCAAGTACGTGGGCCTTGATTTCAGGGAGCTCGAGGTGCTTGAGCACGCCGCAATACTGCACGACATCGGGAAGATAGGCATAGACTCGATGGTGCTGAACAAACAGGGAAAGCTCTCAAGCAGCGAGTTCAGCCTCGTCAGGGCACACCCGATCATCGGCGACGAGATACTCGGCCCCATCGGCACGCTCGAGGGCGTAAGGACCACCATACTGCAGCACCACGAGCGCTACGACGGCGGCGGCTACCCCTACGGCATCGCCGGCGATGAGATATCTTTAAAGGCCAGGATACTGGCCGTTGTGGACACCTTCGACGCGATGCTAATGGACAGGCCCTACAGGAAGGCCTTCCCCCTGCACAAGGCCCTCGACGAGCTAAGGCAGGGCGCGGGCACGCAGTTCGACCCCTTCGTGGTAAACGCGTTCCTGGAAATGATATACACGGGGGACGACCTCATCAATCAGGCCGGCTACAATTTAGTCTGACCCCCTAATCTTTCAGTTCAAAGATAAATTCCACTTCAAGAGGCGCATAAAGGGGAAGTGCGTTTACGCCCAGGGCGGCCCTCGCGTGCCTGCCGGGCTCCCCGAACACTTCGGCGATGAGGTCCGAGGCCGCGTCTAAGACCTTGTGCTGCTCCGTGAAGCTCGGCGCCGAGGCCACATAGCCTGTGATTTTCACGCACCCTGTCACTTTAGAGAGGTCTCCGGCGTAGGCCTGAAGTATTGACAGGGCGTTAATCGCTGTAATCTTTGCCTCTTCCTGTGCCTCCTCGAGTGTGAGGTCCCTGCCCACGGCGCCCTCCCTCCGGAGCTCTCCGTCCACGAGGGGAAGGATTCCGCTGAGGAAGAGAAGGTTTCCGGCCTTCCTTGCGGGCACGTAGCTGCCGAGCGCTTTCGGTGCGGGAGGAAGCTCGATGCCGAGCTCTTTAAGTTTATCTTCGGGGGACATTCAAGACCTCCGTGGCATCACTGTGTTACAGCCCCAGTTCCTGCGGGGTGCCTATCCTTCCGAGCACGGCCGAGGCGGCGGCCACGGCGGGGTTACTAAGGTAGACCTCGCTTTCGGGGTGCCCCATGCGGCCCCTAAAATTTCTGTTGGTCGTGGCTATTGCCCTTTCACCCGCTGCCAGCACTCCCATGTGCCCTCCGAGGCACGGCCCGCAGGTGGGCGTTGAGACCGAGGCGCCGGCATCGAGGAATATCCCGAAGAGGCCCTCTTCCATGGCCTGCCGGTAGATCCTCTGTGTCGCCGGTATCACTATCATCCTTACGTCCGGATGCACTGTATTGCCCTTCAGCACCGCGGCGGCCTCTCTGAGGTCTTCAAGCCTCCCGTTCGTGCAGGAGCCGACGACCGCCTGGTCTATCCTTATGTCGAAGTCGGACAGCTCTTCTGCCGGTTTTGTGTTTGAGGGCAGGTGAGGGCAGGACACGGTAAGGGGGATCTTCGAACAGTCGTATTCCCTCGTATCGACGTACGTTGCGTCCGGGTCGGATGAGTAGAAAACATAGGGTCGTTTGGCCCGTTCCTTGACGTATGCCTCGGTGGCGGCGTCCGGGGCGATGATGCCGTTTTTGGCCCCGGCCTCTATGGCCATGTTGCACATCGTAAGGCGCGCGTGCATCGAAAGCTCCGTGATGGCCTCGCCTTCGAGCTCCATCGACATGTAAAGCGCGCCGTCCACGCCGATGTCCCCTATGGTGTGCAGTATGAAGTCCTTGCCCGTGACCCACTTTTGCGGCGTGCCGTAGTAGATGAATTTCATTGCCTCGGGCACCTTGAACCAGCACTCGCCCGTGGCCATGGCCGCGGCAAGGTCCGTGGAGCCCACGCCGGTAGAGAACGCCCCGAGGGCGCCGTAGGTGCAGGTGTGGCTGTCGGCCCCTATTATCAGGTCTCCGGGCAGCACAAGCCCCTGCTCCGGAAGCAGGGCGTGCTCAACGCCCATGCGCCCCACCTCGAAGTAGTTGCTAAGCCCCTGCTGTTTTGAAAACTCACGCATGAGCTTGCACTGTTCCGCGGCCTTGATGTCCTTTTGCGGGGCGAAGTGGTCGGGTATGAGCGCGATCCTGTCGCGGTCGAATACGCCGGGGGCCCCGATTTTTTTGAACTCCGATATGGCGATGGGCGCGGTGATGTCGTTTGCAAGGAGGAAGTCCACCTTTGCGTTTATCAGCTCTCCGGGCGATACCCCGTCCTTGCCTGCGTGCGCCGCGAGGATCTTTTCGGTAATGTTCATCGTTCTCCTACGTTTTTCTGTGTTCGAGCTTGTTAAGCGCGTTTATGTATGCCTTGGCGGCGGCCACAAGTATGTCCGTGTCGGCGCCGTGGCCCCTTACGGTCTTTCCGTTCTCTTCCACGGAGACCGTGACCTCGCCCAGCGCGTCCATGCCGCCCGTAATGCTCTTTACCTCGAACTTTAAAAGTTTGCTCTTCGTTCCCGTAAGCGAGGCGATGGCCTTGTATGCGGCGTCCACGGGGCCGTCGCCGTGCTCGGTCGCTTCAAACTCCTTGCCCCGGACCGAAAGTTTTATAGCGGCAGTGGGCGTCGTGCCGGTGCCGCTTGAGATGCTCATGTCCACGAGGCTGTAGGTCTCGGGCAGTTTCTCCGTCTCTTCCGATACAATGGCCTCTATGTCCTCATCGAAGATGTCCTTTTTCTGGTCCGCGATGCGCTTGAACTTCTCAAAGGCGCTGTCTACTTCCCCGTCCGTAAGCTCAAAGCCCAGCTCCGCAAGGCGGTTCCGGAAGGCGTGCCTGCCGGAGTGTT
>DAOUWH010000147.1 GCA_030667205.1 Nitrospirota bacterium | reverse complement strand
TTACGCCCTTTTTAATTTTCTTCCTGTCCATTATCGCTGCCGCTGCAATATATAATTTTTCTGTCCGTGACTATGATGTCCACCCTGATGTCGTGTGCTTCGGACGGGACGCTCTCGAGCACCTGCTCTTCGTAGGCCAGGGCCGCAAGTGTTGGCAGTAAAACCTCTTCAGAGAGTAGCCTGTCGTAATATCCCCTACCGTACCCCAGCCTGTAGCCCCTCGGGTCGAAGGCCGCACCGGGCATTATAACAAGACCGACGCCCTCAAGTCCTCGTGCGTTTTCCTCGAGGGCCCCGGGCTCAGGGATTCCCATGTATCCGGGCGAGACATCGTCCATGCTTTTAATCTCGTATATCTTAAGCGCGGTCTCTTCTTCATCTACCCTTGGCAGGAGCACCCTTTTCCCCATATCTAGAGCCCTTCTTATGAGGTCCGTGGTATTTACCTCGGAGCGGAACGATGCGTAGAACAGTACAACTTGCGACTCCCGGAACTTATCGAGCGTTAAAAGTTTCTCGAAGACGGCGGAGTCCTTGACCTTCCTTACGGGGGTGGGGATAGAGTCCCTTTTTGCCAGCGTCTCTTTGCGAAGCGATGATTTCAGATCAGGTCCTTGCAAGGTGTCCTTCAATGCGCCCCCTTATCTCCTTTATCTCGCTTAAAAGCGATTCCGAGGCCTTATATGGCGGTATGCCCTCCATGTCGGCCTCCATGATGTCGTTGTCGAACTGTAAAGCGCCGGCAAGCGTCATGTCGCCGATGTTTTTCTTTATAAAATTGGTGTCGTCATCTGACCTCACCTTGTTTGCGATGACGAATACCCGGCTTACGCCGAGGCCGCGCGCGAGCTCTTTTACGGCAAACGCGGTCTGTATGCTCCGCTGTCCGGGCTCGACGACCACGATGAAGGCGTCCACGGCCTCCGCCGTGCCCCTTGTCAGGTGCTCGATTCCCGCCTCCATGTCAACGACCACGACCTCGTCCCTGTCCACGATGAGGTGTCGTAAAAGCCTTCGGAGGAAGACGTTTTCGGGACAGTAGCAGCCCGAGGCGGCCTCCTTTGACCTGCCCGTTATGATGAGCACTATGTTGTCGAAGCGGTAGCCGCATTCTTCGGGGATGTCGTCCACCTTCGGGTTTAGTTTGAAAATGCCGCCCGATGTGCCGGGCTTAGCGCCTGTCCTTTCCTCTATGAGTTCGGTCATCTCCGCGATGGGCCTGATCTTGGCGACATCCTCGCGGCTGATGCCGAATGCGGCGGCGAGATTTGCGTCCGGGTCGGCGTCAACGGCAAGCACTCGCTTGCCCTCCAGGGCATAAACATGGCTTAGTGTGGCCGATACGGTAGTCTTTCCGACCCCGCCTTTGCCTGTAACAGCTATCTTCATTAGAAGATAGTAACATTTTGCACGAATCACTGCAAACCGATACATCTATAAGCATTTTTTCACTTCCGGGAGACATGGATTGGCACTGCCGCGATCTTAAAAAAGAGCGCCTCTATGCCCTGTAAAAGGCTGCCGCTAAAGTCCATATGCAATTTTGGTGGTAAAACCCCTTGAAAAACCTATGAAAATATTTGTATATTTATACTTTACAGCTAAAATAAAGTTTAGGGGTATTTAGAGAGTGAAAAAACTTGAGCGGTTAAGAAAAGAAATTGACGCAATCGACAGGGAAATCCTCGATGCCCTGAACAGGAGGGCAATGGAGGTGCTTGAGGTGGCCAAACTCAAGCGCGACAAGAAAGTGAAGTTCTACTCTCCGGTCAGGGAGAGCGAGGTAATAGCGAAGCTTGCGAAGCTCAACAAGGGGCCGTTTCCCAACGATGGCCTTAAGACCGTTTACAGGGAGATAATGTCTGCGTCGTTGGCCCTCGAGGAGCCTTTGAAGGTTGCGTGTCTGGGACCTCAGGCTACGTTCACGCACCTGGCTGCTCTAAGGCATTTCGGTTCCTCGGCCTCTTTTGTGCCGCTTGACAGCATTAAAGGTGTCTTCGAGGCCGTGGACTCGGGAAGGGCGGAGCAAGGTGTGGTGCCCATTGAAAACTCCAGCGAGGGCATTGTGAGCCACACGCTCGATATGTTCATCGACTACGACCTGAACATCAACGCCGAGATAATGCTCGAGGTCTCGCACCACCTGATGTCCAAGAGCGGGCGAAAGCGGGACATAAAAAAAATATCCTCGCACCCCCAGGCCGCTGCCCAGTGCAGGGGCTGGCTGGAGTCTAACATGCCCGGCATTCCCGTGCTCGGGGCATCGAGCACCGCAAAGGCGGCCGAGATAGCGGCCTCCGACCAGGGCGTTGCGGCCATAGCTTCGGAGCTTGCCGCGAAGGTCTACGGGCTTCGCTTCGTGAACAAGAACATCGAGGACAGCAGGCGCAACTATACCAGGTTCCTTGTGATATCCAGGGGAGTACATCCCAGGAGCGGCAGCGACAAGACCTCCATCATGTTTTCGGCAAAGGACAGGCCGGGGGCGCTTTACGATATCCTTGCGCCTTTCAAGCGCGCAAAGATAAACCTCACCAAGATAGAGTCCAGGCCGTCGAGGAGAAAGGCCTGGGAATATATATTCTTCGTGGATATGCTCGGGCATATCGAGGACAAGAAGGTACAGCGGGCGATAGACTCCATGAAGGACGCCTGCCTGTTTCTCAAGGTGCTCGGTTCCTACCCGGGCGGTGAGTGATGATAAGGCCGCCGGAATACGTATCGGCCATCAATCCCTATGTGCCGGGAAAGCCCATCGAAGAGCTTGAGCGCGAGCTTGGCATAAAGGACTCCGTGAAGCTGGCCTCGAACGAAAACCCCGCGGGCCCGTCAAAGAAAGCCTTAAGGGCTTTGGACAAGGGACTATTTGAGGCCGTCAACCGCTATCCCGACGGTGGGGCCTTCTATCTGATAGAGGCCCTCGCTGGAAAACTGGGCGTGGGCGGGGACTCGCTGGTGCTCGGAAACGGCTCCAACGAGCTAATCGAGATTGCGGTAAGGACCTTTATGAGGCCGGGCGACGATGCGGTGATGGCATGGCCCTCGTTCGTGGTCTACCCGATGGCCGTGCAGGCGCAGGGGTGCAGCGCCATAAAGGTGCCTCTTGCGGATTTCAGGCATGACCTCGACAGCATGGCCGGTGCGATAACAGAGAAGACACGGATGGTCTTCGTCGCGAACCCGAACAACCCCACGGGGACGATAAATAAAAGGGAAGAGTTCGACAGGTTCATGGATAAGGTGCCCGAGGACGTGCTCGTCGTGGTCGATGAGGCGTACTTCGAGTACGTCACTGACCCGGATTACGCCGACAGCATGAAGCACCTGAGTGCCGGGCGGGACGTGCTTGTGCTCAGGACATTTTCAAAGATATACGGCCTTGCGGGGCTCAGGATCGGCTACGGCATCACGAGGCCGGAAATCGCCTGCGAGATGGACAAGATAAGGGAGCCGTTCAACACGAACACCCCCGCGCAGGCCGCCGCGCTTGCGGCGCTGGCAGACGAGGAGCACGTCGAGCGCTCAAGAAAGATAAACGACGAGGGAAAAGAGTACCTCTACGGCGAGCTTGACGCCATGGGTATAAGATACGTGCCCACCGAGGCGAATTTCATATTCATGTTTCCGGGGCACGGGGCTTCGGAGGTCTACGGTTCGCTCCTCAGAGAGGGCGTTATAGTGAGGCCCATGGGGGAGGACGCCATCAGGGTGACCATCGGGCTCCCCGAGGAGAACAGGCGTTTTGTCGAAGGACTCAAGAAAATAAAGAGGGGATAGCAAAGGCGGGATATGGACATTATCGTTTTAAAGCCGGACGCAAAGAGCGAAGAACTGAAACGGGTAGTCAGGAAGCTCCGCAAGTGGGGGCTTAAGGCGCAGGTCTCAAAGGGCGCCGAGAGGACTATCGTGGGGGTAATCGGCGACACCTCGAATATAACGGAGGACGAGGAAAACGCCGTACGCGCGATGGGCGGGGTCGAGGACGTGATGCGGATATTAAAACCCTTTAAGCTTGCGAGCCGCGAGTTCAAGAAGAAGACCACCGTCGTAAATGTCAGGGGCAAACGTATCGGGGGCAAAAAGATAGTCGTAATGGCCGGGCCGTGCTCGGTCGAGGGCAGGGAGATGCTCCTCGAGATAGCCCGTAAGATTGAAAAGGCCGGCGCATCGTTCATAAGGGGGGGCGCGTTTAAGCCCAGGACGTCGCCGTATTCGTTTCAGGGCCTCGGCGAGGAGGGCCTTAAATATCTCGCGGAGGCAAGAGAGAAAACGGGCCTTCCGGTGGTCACGGAACTCATGGACCCCAGGGATATGGATGTCATAGAGAAGTATACCGACATTATCCAGATAGGCGCGCGTAACATGCAGAACTTCAGGCTCCTCATGGAAGCGGGCATGAGCAAAAAGCCCGTCCTGCTGAAAAGAGGGCTTTCGGCGACCATAAAGGACTGGCTGATGGCGGCGGAGTATGTCATGTCGAAGGGCAACCTCAAGGTGATACTCTGCGAAAGGGGCATAAGGACCTTCGAGACGGCAACGAGGAACACCCTCGACCTGAGCGCTATCCCGGTCCTCAGGGAGATGACGCATCTGCCAATAGTGGTAGACCCGAGCCACGGCGTTGGTAAGTGGGGACTCGTTGCGCCGATGGCCAAGGCGGCTGTTGCCGCGGGGGCCGACGGCCTCATGATCGAGGTGCATACCCAGCCCGACGAGGCCTTCTCCGACGGCGAGCAGTC
>DAOUWH010000082.1 GCA_030667205.1 Nitrospirota bacterium | reverse complement strand
CCCGTAATAGTGGAGGGCAGGCGCGACGCCCTTGCGCTGAGAAGGCTGGGGCTTGTGGGCGAGATAATCACCCTCCACCGGGGCAAGGGCATCCATGAGTTCTGCGAGTATATCGAGGCGAGGCACCACAAGGCCGTCATACTGCTTGACTGGGACAGGGAGGGCGAGCGCCTCTTCAGGCGGCTGGGCAGGAACCTCAGCGGCCACTGGGAGGAGTTTGCGATATTCAGGGATGCCTTAAAAGCTCTCTGCCAGAAAGACATAAGGGACGTCGAAGGCATCCCAAAACTGCTAAGGAGGCTCGAGGGCGATGAGGGCGCTTGGCGATAAGGGCGAGGACATAGCGGCCAAGTTCCTCAAGAAAAAAGGCTACAAGATATTAAAGCGCAACTATACGGCCCCCATCGGCGAGATAGACATAATCGCAAAGGACGGAGACACGGTTGTCTTTGTGGAGGTCAAGGCAAGGACCGACGACCTCTTCGGCCTTCCCCATGAGTCGGTCGGCTCAAAAAAGCAGCGCAAGCTAAAGTCCGTGGCGCTCCATTATCTTTCGAGGCTGAAAAAGCAGCCCCCCGCAAGGTTCGACATTATAAGCATCTGCTTCAAAGAGGGCCGCAAGGAGATAGAGCACATCAAGGACGCCTTCGAGGGGGGCACTGCCCCTTTCTATTAGAAACCTAAAGCGCTTTAACCTGAAGCGCAACGTGGTTTCAAATTGTGTGAAAAGTGCCAGCGGCACCCCTTTCTATCAGACTCAGCAACGTGGTTGCAAATTGCATTAAAAGTGCCAGCGGCACCTTTGCGCTTGACAAATACATTCAAATATTCTAATATTTGAATATGCATGGTTTTTAGCCGGTCCCTGGAGGTGAAAATGGTAGGTAAATCAGCAAGTTCCGTTGGGGTGAAGGAGCCCTCTGTATCCTGGGGCAAGGTGGAGCTGCTTAAGGCCATCGCCCATCCCGTGAGAATAATGATACTCGATGAGCTTACGAAGGGCGTAAAGTGCGTGAGCGACCTCGAGGAGTTCCTCGACATACGCCAGCCCAACGTCTCACAGCACCTCGGGCTTCTCCGCATGCATGGCATTATCGATTACTACATGGACGGACGGCTCAGGTGCTATTTTCTGAAGGACCCTTTCATACCCGAGATGTTGGGGTTACTGAAAAAACAATATAATGAAGATTTCCCTGCGCCGGTGTGCTGTCCGGTCACCAAAAGGGGGAAATACCCGGGCGGGAGGAGGTAATGATGAAAAAAGAGATAGCGATGTTTCTGTCCACTACGCCTTATAGCTACGAGAACACCCACACGATCATCAGGCTTGCTGATGCTGCTCTCGAAAAAGGGCATGGTGTGCGGCTGATAGCCTCGGGAGACGGCGTTTTCACAATAGTCAAGGGACAGGTGCCGCAGTCGCTCAAAGCGCTTGAGGCGCTCGTCGAAAGGGGCATGAAGGTGGACATATGAACCGGCTGCATGCAAAGCCGCGGTCTTGCGGCAGAGGACGCAATCGACAGGGGCGAGATGAGCTCCCTGAAGGGGCTTTACAACGTTATCAAGTCCGAAGGGATATTCCTGAACTTCGGCATATAGGGGAGGAGCTTCAATGGCAGAAAGCATATGCATAATCCTTAAAAGGCCTCCCTACGGGACCGTGGATGCGGCCGAGGCCGTGCGCCACGCCCTCGGCGGGGTGGTCGAGGAAATGAAAAAAGTGTCCCTTCTTCTGCTGGACTCGGGCGCGCTTGCCGCCGTCAGCGGCCAGGACGCGGGGGATACGGGTTTCCTAAGCCTTGAGTCCTCGGTACAGGACTGCGTGGATATGGGCGCTGAGGTCTATGTCGATAAGGCCTCCTTAAGAGAGGTGCATCTCGAGGAGGCGGACCTTGTCGAGGGCGTACAGGTCATAAACAGCTCCGAGGTGTCCGAAATCGTAAAGGATGCCGACAAGGTAATGATATTTTAATAAGGGGGTCAATTAAAAATGCTCGTAATCATAAAAAGCGCCCCTGACACACAGGAGGCGGGACGCGCCGTAAAGCTCGCAAGAGACATGGCCGCCGACATCGCGCTCATTCAGAACGCGGTCTACCTTGCGCGGCCAGAAATGCTCGAGGGTTTCTGCGGCACGGCCTTCGCGCTTGACGAGGATTTAAAGCTCAGGGGGATCAAAGACATAGAAAAAAGCGTCAAAGAGATAACATACGACGAGCTTGTGGACCTCATGGCGGAAAACGATAAAGTAGTGGGAGCGTTCTGAGCACAACAAAGACAAGATAGTAGTTCATTTTGTGGGAGGAGAACAAGGAAATGAAATCACATCACCAAGTTCTAATAGTGGGAGGCGGAAACGCAGGCATTTCGGTAGCCGCCCGGCTTTTGCGTAAAAATGCGAAACTTGACATCGCTATAGTCGAGCCTTCGGAGAAGCACTACTATCAGCCTGGCTGGACCCTTGTTGGGGGCGGGGCGTTCGACGTCAATAAAACTGTTCGAAACGAGGCCGACTGTATTCCGCCCGAAGCCAGGTGGATCAGAGACGGCGCGGAGAAAATTGAGCCTGAAAATAATCTGCTTATAACAAAGTCGGGCCAGCGAATCACCTACGATTTCATGGTCGTCTGTTGCGGGATTCAGCTTGACTGGCATTTGATCAAAGGCCTGCCCGAGACATTGGGCAAGAACGGGGTGTGCTCTAACTATCTTTTCGACATCGCTCCCTATACCTACGAATGCATCAGGAGTTTTACGAGCGGCAAGGCCGTGTTCACTCAGCCCAGCTCGGTCATTAAATGCGGTGCCGCACCGCAGAAAATCATGTACCTGGCAGCGGACAACTTCAGGAAAAGGGGCATACTGGAGAAGTCGGAAATCTCTTTCTATACGGGGAAGCCGGGTCTTTTGCGAGTGAAAGAGATAAATGCGGCACTTCTTAAAATTGCCCAGCGGTATGGGCTTAACCTCATCTTTCAGTCCAGCCTGATAGAAGTCAGGGGCGGGGCCAAAGAAGCCGTAATCGAAGTTGCAAAAGGCGAAGGCAAAGAACAGGTCACTGTGCAGTTCGATATGTTGCATGTGGCTCCGCCGATGTCCGCCCCGGATTTTATCAAGGACAGTCCGTTGGCTGTCAAGGATGACCCGCTGGGATGGGTCGATGTAGATGGCGAGACCATGCAGCACAGACAATACAAAAACGTCTTCAGCCTCGGAGACGTCGCTAATCTCGGAGACACAAAGACCGGTGCCGCTGTCCGTATCCAGGCCCCCATCCTGGTGAAGAATCTGCTTGACGCCATGGAAAAGAAGGCTCCGGAGGAAGCGTCGAAGTATAATGGCTATACCGCATGCCCGGTGACGACAGGATACGGCAAGTTGCTGCTTGCGGAATTTGACCACGATAGCAAACTTATGCCTACCCTCCCGATACTGGATCCGACCAAGGAACATTACAGCTTGTGGCTGTTGATACGATACGGGATGCCCTGGCTGTACTGGAATAAAATTTTGAAGGGTAAGGCCTGAAAAGCATGGCGCTAAAGCCGGGGAAAATATCATATCTGATTATAGTTGTTTCATGTTTCCTGCTTCTTGGGCTAACTGTCTTTGCCGACCCATGCTATGCGGATACGCTTGCCGATGCCATTGCTGCGGCGCCTCAGGGTGTCGGTAAGGGCATGATAGACCCCGACGCGGAGGGCGGTTTCCTCGGCATTCCGGGCGCTCCGGATGTAAATTTCATGTGGGCTTTTCTATGGGCTATCTGGGTAGGATGGATATTTTCTACCGTGGGAGCCTTCGGGGGCATAATGGCCGGAGTCGGCCATATAACCATTTTCGGCCTGGGGGATTACGCCAGGAGTTTTAAGCAGACGAGCCCTGAATTAAACACGCTCATAACCGACAGCATCAGGGTATCAAACCAGTGGCTTGTAAGCATCAGTGCACTGATATCCTCGATAAACTATTACAGGATGGGGAGGTTGGTGCTCCCTCTCGGAATCGCTCTCGCGGCGGGCTCCGTGGCGGGCAGCATACTTGTTCCGATTGCAACGGCCGGCAAGATAAAGCTAAGTGAATATATCGGCTATTTCGGCATATGCGTATTCATTATCGGAGCGTTTCTCTTTTACGAAACAACTGAACGCGGCCGATCGAAAAAGAAAAATGCCAGGGCTGCTGCAAAGGCTTTTGAAGAAGCTCACATTAAATTAAAGAACAACGAAGCTGTGGACACATCTCAGCACGGCGTAAAAATTGTTGAATGGGGCCTGAGCAGGATAAGGTTCACTTTCTACGGTGTGGAATTCAGCTTTAGGCCGATAATCCCTGTAATAGGCGGCTTCTTCATCGCGGCATTGGCATCCTTTCTTGGCATAGGCGGAGGCTTCTTATTCGTTCCTTTTCTTACTAGTATCGCTGGGTTGCCGATGTTCCTGGTTGCAGGGACCTCGGCTCTGACTGTTCTGGTGGGGATGATCGTGAGCATTTTTTCATATATGGCCATTAAAGGTGTCGTAGTTTACTGGCCGCTGATCGGTATTGAGTTGTTCGGGATATTTGTCGGGTCCATGCTGGGTCCGAGGACTTCCAGATACATCCCCGACATTTGGCTTAAGAGACTCTTTGTAGTCCTTGCCATATATGTCGGGATCAGGTATACATCGAAAGGCTTTCTCGGTCACAGTATAGTCCCGCCGTTTTAGATAAGGTCCCCGCACATTTGGAAAAAGGGTAAGGGCGGGAGGATATCCAATGGATGTGTTTACATATTTCTATTTGCAGATGGACAAAATGCTGTTGCCTGTATACAGGTTCCCGGACAACCACGTTCTCGGTTACTATCTCGGGACGTTTGTCCTTGCCGTCATATGTGTGATTGTCGGAGAGTTTTCAATATCTTTGGCGTTCCGCGCAAACAGGGAAAGAATAATCCACAACGGCAAGGAAATGTCGCGCTTCCAAGAGCTTTCGATAGATGCCCTTAGGGCAGGCCAAAAGGCGGCATACAGGGCAAGCAATCTTCTGGCAAATGAGGCGTTCGGGAAATCCTTTTTTCAGATGATTGCTCTTTCAGCGGCATCGTTGTGGCCTGTATTTTTCGCCCTTGCGTGGTTGCAGTACCGCTTCACGGGGGTCGAACTCCCCCTTCCGGTTGAAATCCCGGTAGTTGGTCGTTCCATAGGGTATGTAGGGAGTTTTGCACTTATATACGTCCTTGCGAGAATTGTATCCAATAATATCAAACTAAGAGTCCTGACCTTTTGGCTTAAGCAAAAAGATAAGGGGCCGAAAACGATAAAGTAATCGGGGCGTTCTGAGAGAGCTGAACTGCCCGGCAGTCCGGAAATCGAGGCCGAAGAGCACTTTTAAAGGCTTGCAGATGCTTTAAAAGTGGCAGATAATTGAGGGGAGGAGAAACAATATGGCAAGGATAGTGGTCCTTGGTGGCTCCTTCGGGGGCCTTACGGCAGCCTTTGAACTCAGGAGGCTGCTTGGCGAAAAGGCGGACGTAACCGTTCTTTCGGACCTCGACAAGTTCGTTTTCATCCCGTCGCTTCCGTGGGTGTCCATGGGTTGGCGCAGCGCAAAGGACATAACCCTGCCGCTTAAGGATATCCTGGAGCCCAGGGGGATACAATTCAGGCACGAGGCCGCTAAGGGCGTCGATGCCGACGCCTCGAAGGTCATGACCGAAACGGCGGAGATACCTTATGACTACCTCATCATATCAACCGGCCCGGCCCTTGCCTTCGACGAGGTGCCCGGTCTTGGCCCCGAGGGCGGACACACAAAATGCATATTTACCCTCGAGCAGGCAGAGGGTGCAAAGTTGGCATGGGACAGGTTCCTCGAGGAGCCCGGCCCGATAGCCGTGGGCTCGGTGCAGGGGGTGAGCTGTTTTGGCCCGCCTTACGAGTATGCCTTTGAGGTCGACTATGAGCTCAGGAAGAGGAAGATAAGACACAAGGTGCCCATTGTCTTTATTACCTCGGAGCCCTTTATAGGGCACTTCGGCATGGGCGGCCTCGGCGCCTCGAAACGGTGGATGGAGGACGAGTTTGCCGATAAGGATATAAAGATCATAACAAACCAGGCCGTTGAGGAGTTTGCGCCCGATGAGGTAAGGCTCAAGGACGGCTCCAAAATTCCTTTTAAGCTCGCGATGTTTGCACCTGCCATGAAGGGGGTGCCTGCCGTGGCGCACCTCGGAAACCCGAGGGGTTTCATACCCGTGGATGAAAATATGCGAAACAAGGGCGTTAAAAACATCTTTACAATCGGCGTGGCCATTGCCATAGCTCCGCCCGAGCCCACGCCAGTGCCCACGGGTGTGCCCAAGACAGGGTTCATGACCGTCAGGATGGCCCTTACGGCGGCCCGCACCATAGTGTCGGAGATAACCGGCATAGCCCCGCCTGACGCATATGAGATGAACGCCATCTGCTTCATGGACATGGGTAATACGGCAGCATACATGGGGGCAAAGCCGCTTCTTCCGCCGAGGCAGGCCACTACGCTGAAGAAGTCCGTATGGGTCAAGTGGATGAAGATATGGTTCGAGCGGTATTTCCTCTACAAGATGAAACACGGCCACGGCAACTGGCCGTAGCCCCGGAATGAGACAGCATTAAGAGGCCAATCCTATCAAGGAGGAGGCAGTGAGAAGAATACTCGTTGCGCTTTTTATCGTGCTGGCCGTTGGCATCCCCTCTTGGGCGCAGGCCCCGGGCGAGGTCGGGACTTGAGTAATTCTAACCCCGGCAAGTGAGAATTAGATGAAGAACCCGATAATGAAACTGGTGGAGCTTTCCGTTGCCAGGCCCAAGCTGGTCGTCATCCTGGTCTTGCTCATCACTGCGGTCTTTGCCGTGCAGTTCCCGAAGATTAGGATTG
>DAOUWH010000288.1 GCA_030667205.1 Nitrospirota bacterium | reverse complement strand
TATGCGTCCTGCGCCCACGCGATTCTGTCGGGGCCGGCCTGCGAAAGGATAAACAACTCCCCCATCGAGGAGCTTATCGTAACGGACACCATACCGCTTGATAACAAGAAAGAAGAGTGCAAGAAGCTTACGGTGCTGAGCATCGCACAGCTCCTTGCCGAAGCCATACAGAGGATTCATGACGAGTCCTCCATAAGTTCGCTCTTTGTCTGATTTGCATATAGGAGGCACAATTGGAAAGGCAAACACTTCAAGCTGAAAAAAGAGAAGACGTAGGAAAAGGGGCCGCGCGCTCCTTAAGGAGGTCAGGCAGCATACCTGCCGTCATTTACAGGGAAAACAAGTCTACCCCTTTAAAACTCGATGCCAAGGAGCTTTCAACGTTCATAAAGGCGACATCGGGCGACCAGGTGCTGGTAAACCTCAAGCTCGGCGCAGGAAAAAAGCTCGCCCTGCTAAAGGATTTCCAGACGGACCCCGTGGGCGGGGAACTTTTGCATGTGGATTTCTTCGAGGTCTCGCTCAAGGAAAAGGTCAAGGTCGCGGTACACATAGCCCTCAAGGGAGATCCCATAGGGGTCAAGAGAGACAAGGGCATCCTCCAGTACGGCCTCAGGGACATCGAGGTGGAATGCCTCGCGGGCGACATACCCGGGCAGCTCGAGCTCGACATCTCGGAGCTTGAGACCGGCAAATCCTTTCACGTAAAAGACCTCGATATACCCGATAACGTGACCCTGCTTAGCGACCCTGCCGAGGTCGTCGTGCTCGTGGCCGTGCCCAAGGTCGAGGTCGAAGAGGTACCGGAAGAGGAAGCGGTCGTCGCCGAGGGAGAGGCCGAACCCGAAGTTGCCGAGAAGGGCAAGGCCAAAGAGGAAAAGAAGGAAGAAGGGGAGAAGAAGGAGGGAGCTTAGTTGTGGGCTATCGTGGGCCTGGGGAACTTCCCGAAGAAGTACCACAGGACCCGTCACAACGTGGGCTTCATGGTGGTCGAGGAACTTCTCTCGCGCCATTCGCTCAAGTTTAAGGAAAGAGAGCTTTACCTTGTTACCACGGGCTCTGTCGGGGACGAAGAAGCCGTCCTTGCGGAGCCCTTGACATATATGAACCGCAGCGGCTCCGCCGTTCTAAAGGTCTTAGCGCGCTTCGGCGTAGTCCCCGAAAACCTCATCGCCATACACGACGACATAGACATGCCCACCGGAAGGCTAAAGATCAGATTAGGCGGCTCATCCGGCGGCCACATGGGAGTGGACTCGGTCATCGAGCGCCTCGCCACGATGGACTTCATCAGGGTAAAGATTGGTATTGGCCGCGACCTGGATATACCCGCCGACGAGTACGTGCTTAAAAAGTTCAAGCGGGACGAACTCCCGGTGATTAAAGAGGCAATTCAGCTCGCCGCCGACGCCGTGGAGACAATACTCTCAGATAGTTTAGAGGCGGCAATGAACAGGTTTAATAAGAAGGCTACCTGACGTAGTTGGCCGTGTCCGCGAAGGCGGGGGACAGCGATATAAGCATTATCGCGATAACCGCAAGACCTGTTAATGCCCTCTGCCCGGTCATTTTACCCTCCGTGTGTTAAAAAAACGCCTCAGTCGCCGTTGCCATTTAAAACACCGCCGTCGCCTATAAATAGAACCGTCCCCTTATACTTTTATACTGTTCGGTCAGTCCTTTTTCACTTTCAAAAACCTGGCGTTTATCGCCACTATCACCGTGCTCAGGGACATGAGCACAGCGCCCATCGCCGGGCTCAGGAGTATCCCGTACTTGTAGAGCACACCTGCGGCAAGAGGAATAGCGAAGGCGTTATATCCGGTAGCCCAGGCAAGGTTCTGGACCATCTTCCGGTACGTGGCCCTCGAT
>DAOUWH010000302.1 GCA_030667205.1 Nitrospirota bacterium | reverse complement strand
GAAGACCTGAGGCGGGAAATGTGATATTATTAAGATATCCATGGGCAAAGCGAGGAACAGAAAGCATCCTCCAAGGGACTCCTTCCGCCGGCAGATAGACTACCTCAGGGTCTCGATAACCGACCGTTGCAACCTCAGGTGCGTTTACTGCTCGCCGAAGAGGAAAAAGACCCACTTCGCTCCGTCAGATCTCCTCACGCTGGAGGAGATTGCGCGTTTTGTCCGCACGGCGCACAGGCACGGCCTCAGAAAGGTGCGCATAACCGGTGGAGAGCCGCTTCTGAGGGAGGACATTACCGGGATAATATCCGCAATAAAGGAAATCGGGGTGCCCGACATCAGCCTGACCACAAACGGCGTGCTGCTTGCCCGGAGGGCGCGGGAGCTTAAGGCCGCGGGGCTTGACCGGGTGAATATAAGCCTCGATACCCTGAACCCTGTGCGCTACAGCGAAATGACCGGCGGTGGCGATATAAACCGCGTATGGGAGGCCATCGACGAAGCGGAGGCCACCGGCCTTTCTCCGGTAAAGATAAACGTAGTGCCCATCCGGGGCATAAACGACGAGGAAGTCATGGACTTTGCCGCACTGACATTGGGGAGGGACTTCCACGTCCGTTTTATAGAGTACATGCCTGTGGGGCGCACGAGTATTTGTCTTAAGGGTGTTTGCGTGAAGAAGGACGAGCTGATGGAGAAGATCTCTACCCTCGGAAGCCTGAGAAAACTCCCTTTCAAGGGCAAGGGCCCCTCGCGCAACTACAGGCTCGAAGGGGCAGAGGGAATCATAGGCTTCATAAGCCCCATAAGCGAGCACTTCTGCGACTACTGCAACCGCCTGCGCCTGAGTCCCTCGGGCATGATAAAGCCGTGCCTGCTTTCGGATATCCAGATAGACATCAGGACACCCATGCGCCGGGGCATTACGGATGAGGGGCTTGAAAAACTCTTCCTGAAGGCCGTGAGTGTAAAGCCCGAAAAGCATAAGCTCAGTGAACAGGGGTCCCTTGTTGACCTGCCCTCGATGTCCGAGATCGGCGGGTGACACGGTCACTTTTACATCAGGATTGAAAACGTAGTTTCCAGAGCCGCTGAAGAGTGTCAGCGATGCCCTACCACCATCTCCAGAGCGATATGACGAATACTATCAGGAACACTAAGGCAAGGTTCATGTACGCGAAGAGATAAAAGACCCTTACGTGTGGGGGCTTCTTTTCCATTTGCGCAGGGGATACGAGCCTTCCCACGAGGGGCATTGCGGTAATATTGTCCCCGCCGTGGGGGGC
The DNA here is from genome assembly GCA_030667205.1 of Nitrospirota bacterium. Taxonomy (GTDB): domain Bacteria; phylum Nitrospirota; class Thermodesulfovibrionia; order Thermodesulfovibrionales; family JdFR-86; genus DAOUWH01. Next base: position 261 of record DAOUWH010000302.1, on the reverse strand, counting down.
CTGCTTCAGGGCGGCCGTGAGGTCGAACCCGGAGAGGTGCTTTCCTGCATGCGTGCCGCCCTTCCAGAGCTTTCCCTTCGTGACATCGTAGATATTGCCCTCGTAAGCCACATACGCCGGGCGGCCTTCCTTGCCGTCGAACTGCGAGAGCTCTTCGGGCGTGAGGTCCTGCCTGCCCTCCTTCAGCGCAAGCTGCCGCTTTTTCCTGAGCCTCGGGCCTATCACAAAAGTGGTAACGGCGGCGGTCGTGACCATGACAGT
>DAOUWH010000181.1 GCA_030667205.1 Nitrospirota bacterium | reverse complement strand
CCCTCAGGCGTTTCTGGTCGAGGCCGTCCACCCTGCCTGTGACCACCTTGACCCCGTCGACCGTCTTTGCCTCCTCAAGGAGCGGGGCCGCGAGGTCCCGCACTGCCGAGGCGTTGCTGCGCTCCATCTCCTTCTCAATGGCCTTCATGCGCTCCTGCCCCTTCCTTACATCCTCAAAGGGCCTCTCGCTCTTAAGGAGCATGCCTATTTCCTTAAGCTCCCTGCTCCGGCCCCTCAGGTATTCAAAGGCATTGAGTCCAGTAAAAGCCTCTATTCTCCTTATGCCCGAGGCCACGCTACCTTCGGAGACTATGACGAAGGCCCCGGTCTCCCCGGTGGCCCGCTCGTGGGTGCCCCCGCAAAGCTCGGTGCTCACAGAAGGCACGGAGACCACCCTCACGCGCTCGCTGTACTTCTCGCCAAAAAGCGCGATGGCCCCCTTCTCAAGCGCCTCGTTTATCTCCATCTCGGCGGCCTCGACGCCTATGTTCCGGACTATCTTTTCGTTTACGAAATTCTCAACTTCCTCTATCTCCTGCGGAGTAAGGGCGGTGAAGTGCGTGAAGTCGAACCTGAGCCTCTCAGGCTCGACAAGCGAGCCTGCCTGTTTAACGTGCTCGCCGAGCACAGAGCGCAGGGCCGCTTGAAGGAGATGCGTCGCAGTGTGATTGCGAACTATTGCATTTCGCCGCCCGGCATCCACGCTCGCGGTGAGCTTTGTCCATACTTTCAAGGTTCCGCGTTTTACTTTGACCCTGTGGCAGTAAAATCCTTCGAGGGGCTTTTTGGTGTCCGTCACCTCAAGCCGCACGTCCTCCGAGGACATGACGCCCGTGTCTCCCACCTGGCCGCCGGACTCGCCGTAAAACGGGGTCTTATCAAGGAAGACCTCGGCCTCGGCGCCTTCGGGCAACTCCTCAACTACAGTGCCGTCCCGGACAATGGCCTTAACAACTGCCTTGGTCTCAAGCGTGTCGTAGCCAACGAACTCGGTAGAGCCGGCCTCGGAAAGGAGCTCCCTGTATATGGAGTCTATTGCCTCCTCCTCGCCGACCCACGAGGCGCGCGCCCTCCCCCTCTGCCCCTCCATGGCCTCATGAAAACCCTGCTCGTCCATCTCAAAGCCCGAGTCCTGGGCTATGTCCCTTGCGAGGTCGAGGGGGAAGCCAAAGGTGTCGTAGAGCCTGAATATCTCGGCCCCGGGTATCTTTTTCTCGCCCGAGGCTTTCAACTTCTCAAGAAGTTCATCGAGTATGCGCAGCCCCTGCTCAAGGGTGCGGGCAAACCTTTCCTCTTCTATCTTTAAAATCTTTGAAGACCGGTCCTTCTCGTCGCCAAGCTCGGGGTATACCTCGTCCATGGTGGCCGCCACGGGATCGAGCAGCCTGTAAAGGAGCGGCCCGTCCATGCCAAGTAGCCTTGCGTGGCGGGCGGCCCTGCGGATTATTCTCCTGAACACATAACCCCTCCCCTCGTTCGAGGGCATAAGGCCGTCAGCAAAGAGGAACGCGGCGGCCCTGACGTGGTCGGCTATAACCCTTATCGATATGTCGGTCTCGGGGCCTTTCCCGTATGGCACGCCCGTAAGCGACACGATTAACGATATGGTATCGGAGAAGAGGTCCGAGTCGAAATTATTGAACTTGCCCTGGAGCACCGCGGATATCCTCTCAAGGCCCATCCCGGTGTCGATGCTAGGGTGGGGAAGCGGGGTGAGCTCTCCCCGGTCGTCCCTGTTGTACTGCATGAATACGAGGTTCCAGAGCTCCAGGTAGCGGTCGCAGTCGCAGCCCGGGCGGCAGTCATCCCTGCCGCAGCTCATCTGCTCTCCCTGGTCGATGAGTATCTCGGAGCACGGCCCGCAGGGGCCGGTGTCGGCCATCTGCCAGAAGTTGTCCTTCGCCCCGAGCCTAACTATCCTTTCTGCCGGGACGTCTACGGTCTCCCGCCAGAGGGTCTCGGCCTCGTCGTCTTCCTCATACACAGTGACCCAGAGCTTATCTTTCGGGAGCTTGTACCATCCGGTCAGGAGTTCCCATGCGAACTCTATCGCCTCGCGCTTGAAGTAGTCGCCGAAGGAGAAGTTGCCGAGCATCTCAAAGAACGTATGGTGCCTCGCGGTGTGCCCCACGTTTTCGAGGTCGCTGTGCTTGCCCCCGGCCCTCAGGCACTTCTGGCAGCTTACGGCCCTCTTGTAATCGCTGCTCTCCTCGCCGAGGAACACCGACTTGAACCGCACCATTCCGGCGTTCGTAAACAGGAGCGTGGGGTCGTGCCTGGGGATGAGCGGGGAGCTTCTTACCACCTCGTGCCCCTTTGAGGCGAAGTACTCAAGGAATGCTTTACGGATATCAGCGCTTTTCATGAACGCGTTCTTCTTTGATGAACGACTCTAATGCTTTTCTTGCGGTCCAGGCCGAATGCCCCCGCCTCCTCAGGTGGCCCGAAAGCCTTCGCCTCGCAACCCCGGACGGTAGGCCCTCGGCGACCCGGCGCCTGTTTTCGACAAGCCTCAGGGCGCTTGACAGTTCGTCGTAGTCCTCCAGCGCCTCCTCGGCTATTTCTCTGGGGATGCCCATCTTCCTGAGGTACATCTTTGCTCCCCGGGAGCCGAGGAACTTGACCTCCTCGGCCTTCCTCCTGAGGCTAATGGCGAGGGCGTTGTCGTCAAGGTAGCCGCCCTGTCCCAGGCGCTGTATAGCCTCGTCAACAGCGGCGGGGGTAAAACCTTTTAAGCGAAGCCTCTGCCTGAGTTCGCTTTCGCTCCTTCCGCGGTAGCCCATAAGTTTGAACGCGTAACTCAGGGCCTTTCCGGCTTCCTCAGACATCACCGTCAGTCTGAGAACCTCTCTATCTGCACCCCGCCGGCACCGGGCTTTTCTCCGGAATCTTCCGTCTCAAAACTCGCAGTGCTGCTTACGCCCTTGACCTTGAGCTTGAAGTCCTCGGCGTTAGAGGCCCACCTGAGAGCCTCTTCGTAGGAAATACGCCCGGCCTGGAAATGGTCGAATATCGACTGGTCGAAGGTCTGCATTCCGTATTGAGACTTGCCCTGGGCTATGACGTCGGGTATCAGTTTAGTCTTGTCCGCATCCAGAATGCAGTCCCCTACCATCGCGGTGGCTATGAGCACCTCGACAGCCGGAACCCTGGCCTGCCCGTCTGCCGTGGGCATCAGCCTGAGCGATACGATCCCTTTCAGGATAGCCGCAAGCTGGATGCGTATCTGGTGGTGCTGGTGGGGAGGGAATACGGATATGATCCTGTTTATGCTCTCTTTTGCGTCCACGGTGTGCAGCGTGCTCATAACGAGGTGCCCCGTCTCCGCTGCCGTCATTGCGATTTCTATCGTTTCCTGGTCCCTCATCTCGCCCACGAGTATGACGTCAGGGTCCTGCCTGAGCGCGGCCCTCAGGGCCACGGCATAGGTGGTCGTGTCGGTGCCTATTTCCCTCTGGTTTATCAGGCTCTTGCTGTCGCGGTGCAGGAACTCTATAGGGTCCTCGATGGTAATGATGTTGACCTGCTTTTCCAGGTTAATGTGGTGTATCATGGACGCAAGGGTCGTCGACTTACCGCATCCGGTGGTCCCTGTAACGAGGATAAGTCCCCTTTCCTCCATTGACATCTTCTCAAGCACCACGGGCAGGTTCAGCTCTTTCACGGTAGGTATCTTCATGGGTATCACCCTGAATACAAATCCCATGGCGCCCCTCTGCACGAAGGCGTTGCAGCGGAACCTTCCGAGGCCCGGCACGCTGTAGGCGAAGTCCAGGTCGTATTTCTTTTTGAAAAGCTCCATCTGTGCGGGGTTCAACACGGCAAGACAGACCTTTTTTATGTCGTCGTTGGTGACCCTGTCCTCCGAGGACATGGGAACGAGGTTGCCGTGCACCCTCAATATCGGAGGGGAGCCGACCTTCACATGCAGGTCGGACGCGCTCTGCTCCGACGCTATCTT
>DAOUWH010000145.1 GCA_030667205.1 Nitrospirota bacterium | reverse complement strand
CTGGCTCGTGAGGCTGAGGCTGAGGAAACAGATGAAAGACAAGCTCGACATCGAGTAAGTCCTCAAAACGCGGGTTGACCGAAGGGGGGAAGGTTTTTGTCTTCCCCTTTTTTTTATTTAAATCCCGAACATATGGCGTTGTGTTCATCTTTCATTGACTTTTCTCCCTGATTTGAGCTATAAATTTAGATAAAAGAGGAGGCAAATGTGCTAAAAAGAAAAGCTGCAGTGTCACTGCTTTTAATTCTTTGTCTTATTACTTCCGGATGTGCCGCAATAGTGGTGGGCGCTGCCGCTGGCGGGGCCGCTGTCGGCTACTACAGGGGATGGCTTACCGACCAGATACCGACTACGGTGCCCAAGGCTTTCGAGGCCACCAAGGCGGGGCTTAATGAGCTTAAGCTTCCTGTATACAAGGCACGCTACGACCAGATAAAGGCAACCGTGGATTCCGAGCTTGCCGACGGAACGAACGTCTACATCAGGCTCAAGGCTACCGAGGGAGGCACCACCGAGATAAAGATAAGGGTCGGCACCATTGGGGACAAGGACTCTTCCCACAGAATTCTCAGGGCCATCAAAAAGCACATATAAGGTACGCAGTCTCTTGCTAGAAATTCTTTTAAAAAGGGGGCTAAGCCCCCTTTTTCATTGGGTTAAAGAGGCCGCTATGAAGCTCCTTATGTTTTATACAAACCAGTTAAAAGCCCTTCCACGGTCGCTTTGAAATCGAAGTCCTGCCTTACAAGCGGCGTGTCTTTTATTATGGGGACCCTTTCTTCGAGGGTGGGGCGGCTGTTGCGGTAGATTACGCCCGTGGGGATGCGCGCGCCCCATTCGAGGGAGCGCGTAAAAGCCCCGGAGCGGTCTTCGGGGTTATATTCCGGCTCGATGCGGTACACGCGCTCGCGGTACCACTTAAAGGTATTTAGCTTGTTGAAGGTCACACACGGCTGCAGTATGTCCAGGAGCGAAAAGCCCTTGTGCCCCATGGCCTCTTTCATAAGCTCCTTAAGAAACTCCGTATCACCGGCAAAGCCCCTTGCCACAAAGCCCGCATCAAGCGCGATGGCAAGGGCAAGGGGGTTTAGCTGCTCGGAGAAGACCCCGAAGGGCTGTACCTTTGTGACCATGCCCTCCCCGGAGGTGGGCGAGGCCTGCCCCTTGGTAAGGCCGTATATCTGGTTGTCGTGGACGAAGAGCTTAATGTTGATATTCCTTCTGATGGCGTGAATAAGGTGGTTTCCGCCCTCGCCATAGCAGTCGCCGTCGCCCGCGATGGCAATTACCGGAAGGCCGTGGTTTGCGAGCCTCGCGCCAGTGGCTACCGGGAGCGTGCGCCCGTGGAGGCCGTTAAAGGTGTTGCACTTCATGTAATGCGGGAGTTTTGAAGACTGCCCGATGCCCGAGACGAGGAGCACCTTGTGGGGAGGAATTTCAAGCTCTGCCAGAGATTCCTTGACGGTACGGAGAATTGAAAAGTTTCCGCACCCAGGGCACCATGCCGGTTTTTGCTCTATCGTGTAGTCATCAGGAGACAGCATCTTCAATCCCCCGCAGGATGTAATCGACGGTAAAGGGTCTTCCGTCGTAGCGGTTGACGTTTAAGGCAAACTCGTACCCCGTCTCGGCGGACATGTGGCGGGCGAACTGGCCCGTGGCGTTGTTTTCGATGCATACAGTGCGTTTTGCGTCCTCAAGCACCTTCATGTAGCCCCCGCGGGCGGGAAAGGGGTAGAGTTCGCTGAAATGGAGCATCGCGGCATTGTCTCCCCGCTCGTTGAGCGCGTCCACGGCCTCTTTGATAACGCCGTATGTGGAGCCCCATCCAACGAGCACGGTGTCGGGGCTTTCGCTTCCGTACCTAAGGGGAGGGCGGATTTCCTCCCTGATGGCTGCGAGCTTCTTGAAGAGCCGCTTGTCGGTCATCCTGATGCGTGTCTCGGCGTCTTCCACTATGTGGCCTTCCTCGTCGTGCTCGTCGATGTCGGCAACGACCACGTGGGGGGCATCTCCGGGCACGCCAAGCGGCGTTACGCCGGATTCCGTATACGCATATCGCTTGTATTCTTTCTGGGAGGCGAAGGCATCTCCCCGTAGTCTGTAGTCCTTATAAACGAGTTCTTCGGTGCTTAATGATTCATATGTCCACTGGCAGTCCGCAAGGTATTGGTCGAAGACTACGAATACTGGTATCTGGTACTTCTCCGCAAGCTCAAACGCCCTGTTCGTAAGGTTTAAAGCCTCCTGAGGGGTGCCCGGCGCGAATACTACCCTCGGGAACTCTCCGTGCCCTGTATGGAGTATAAAAAGGAGGTCTCCCTGCTCGGTCCTTGTGGGGAAGCCCGTGGCCGGCCCCGGCCTCTGGCCCTCGGCTATCACTATTGGGGTCTCGGTAATGGCCGCGAGCGAGAGGCCCTCGACCATGAGGGCAAACCCACCGCCGGAGGTCCCTGTCATCGCCCTTACTCCGGCGAACGAGGCCCCAAGGGCCATGTTAATGGCGGCTATCTCGTCCTCTGCCTGCTCCACTACTATCCCGTATTTTTCGGCCATTGCCGAGAGGTTATTCATGATGCCCGTGGAGGGGGTCATGGGGTAGGCCGAGTAGAATTTCAAGCCCGCCGAGATCGCGCCAAGCGATATGGCCTCTATGCCGGTAAGCATAACTTTTGCGCTTACGGGCGGGGCGGGCAGGAAACGGCACTCCGGACAGTGCTCCTTTGCGTAGCCGTAGCCCGCGCGGGCGGCCTTTACGTTTCCCTCGACTATTGCATCGCCCTTTTTCCTGAAACGTTTTTCTATGAGATCAAGTAGCGGCGCTATGTCCATGCCGAGCATGCCGAGCGCCGCGCCGGTGGCCACGGTGTTGGCCATCACGGGGCTTCCGCCGTCTTTGGTGGCGAGTTTTTTAAACGGGACGCCGATGTAGCGGCTGCCTTTAAGTTTTTCTTCCAAGGTTTCGGAGTCGTAGATGAGAAAGCCCTCGTCGGTGAGTTCCGGGCCGTGAAGCTCTATGCTTGCCCTGTCCAGGGCGACCACGATGTCGATTTTCTCCAGCGATGAGGACACGGGTGTCTCGGAGACCCGTATCTGGTAGAAGTTATGGCCGCCGCGTACGCGACTTTCGTAGTCCTGGTGGCTGAAGACGTGGTAGCCCGCGGTAGCGAAGACCCTTGAAAGTATCTCACCGACGGTGACGAGGCCCTGGCCGGCCTCGCCGCCGATCTTGACCGTGTAGTCCATTCAGGCCGTAGGCGTGCCGCCGTCCACGATGCTGTGCTCCTCCCACATGAACCAGCTGCCGGTGTCGGACATGAAGAAGTACGTGTTGGAGAAGACCTGGTAGTGCTGCTTTTCCTCTTCGGCAAGGCGCTCGAAAAGGGCCTTTTCCTTGGCGGTCCTAGCCTCCGAGGCGGCCTTTGTATAAAATTCGATGCCCTCTTTTTCCATGCCCATCGCGACCTTGAGGGCCTCCATCTCGTCGGTGGTGGCCGGGACCCGCTCGGTCATCTCGTCGCGATGGCGCTCGAACACGGTCTTGACGTTTTTCATGGGGCTTACGTCCCTGGCCGTGATCTCAAGCCCCTTGAAGACGTCCTCAAGCATCTTGAGGTGGCGTTTCTCGTCGTCGATGATCGAGAGAAACATTTTCTTTCCCACGGGGTGGGCGGTCCTCTCCGCGGCCTCGCCGTAGTAGGCTATGGCGTCGGTCTCCATCTTTATGGCAATCTCTATCGCGTTCATCATACACCTGCATCTTCCGTGGTCTTCTCGAAATCCTCCTTCGAGGCCCCGCAAACGGGACATGTCCAGTCGTCGGGGAGGTACTCAAACGGCGTGTTTGGCGCTATTCCACCGTCGGGGTCTCCCACGGCGGGGTCGTAAATATAGCCGCAAACAGTGCAAACCCATTTGTCCATATAAAATACCTCCCGGTCTTTTTATAAACCTTAGTATAAAAAGAACAAACTGTCAAATGATGTAAATCATATACTTTGAAGCAGGTTTGAATTTACCTTCGGGCATTTGCTATTCTTAACGGTCATGGAGGAGAGCCAGAAAAAATCCGTCCTCGAGATGTTCCTCTTTCTGTCGGGGGAGCCTTTAACGCTTAAGGAACTAAAGAGCGCCACCGGACTGGAAGACACCGAGATCACGGACCTCATGGACGAGCTTATCGCCGATTACAGCGAGCGCGAGGGCGGCGTCCTCATAGGCAAGATCGCGGGCGGCTACCAGATGTACACAAACCCCGCTCTGGCCGAATGGGCCCTGAAGTTCAGGGGCGCCGTCAAGCCCCAGAAGCTCTCGATGCCAGCGCTTGAGACCCTGGCCATAATCGCCTACCGCCAGCCGATCACAAAGGTCGAGGTCGAGGAGATAAGGGGTGTCAACTCCGACGGCGTTGTGAAGACCCTGCTTGATAGGAGGCTCGTAAAGATGGTCGGCAAGAAGGAGGCCCCCGGAAAGCCCATGCTTTACGGCACCACGAGGGAGTTTCTTGAGTACTTCGGATTGAAAGACCTTACCGGGCTTCCGACCTTAAAGGACCTCGAACGCGAAGAAGCGGCCTGAGGGTAATTCCGCTGTTCCCTTGAAATCTGAACAAACGAAAGTATTTCTTCTAAGAAGATGACGGCTCTTTAGGAGATGGAGGGTTAGCCCTCGTAAACCACCTTTCCCATTTCCGATACGTCATACCCACCGAGGGCAAGCACCGAGTTTTTGAACTCCGCATCCTCGCGGATGAT
>DAOUWH010000133.1 GCA_030667205.1 Nitrospirota bacterium | reverse complement strand
TTACGTCGAGGAAGTGCCCGTGCTGGAGGACTGCGGTAGAGATAACGGACTCTCTTAGAGAGCTTGATGCCCATGATCCGCTTAAGTACGACTTTGCCCTGTGCCACAGGGGAATCGCGGGTCTGTGCGGCAGGGAAAATTGCGAGGGGTGCGAGCTATGGCACTGAGGGTAGAGCATTCCACAGAGCCCGAAGACCTGGCCTGTTACGGCTTCGATGCCTCGGGCCTTAAGGGCGAGCCCGCGCTTGTGGCCTGGCCCAGAAGCGCCGATGAGGTCGCCCAGGTGATGAAGTACGCCTACGACAAAGACCTCGCGATAGTACCCAGGGGCGCGGGCACGGGGATGACCGCGGGGGCGGTGCCCGCAAAGGGTGCGGTGGTCCTTAGCACCGAGAAGCTCAACAGCATCCTCGAGGTAGACCCCGAGGACTTAAACGCCGTCGTGGAGCCGGGAGTGATTAACGGAAAGTTTCAGCGCGAGCTTGCCGGGCGGGGCTACTTCTACCCGCCGGACCCGGCAAGCCTTGAGTTCTGCACCCTAGGGGGCAATGTGGCAGAGAACGCTGGCGGCCCACGCGCCCTCAAGTACGGCGTGACGCGGGACTACGTGATGCAGCTTGAGGCAGTTCTGCCCGACGGAAGAATCATTACCACGGGCGTGAAGACGCACAAGGGCGTTGTGGGCTACGACCTCACGAGGCTCCTTGTGGGCTCCGAAGGCACCCTGGCAATGATTACAAAAATAAGGTTGAGATTCCTTCCCATGCCAGAGGACGTAAGCACCCTCATCGCCTACTTCGGAGACGTGGAGGCCGCAGGAAGGGCGGTCTCGGAGATAATCGCCTCTGGCATCCTTCCGAGAACGCTTGAGTTCATGGACAGCGAGTGCATCAAGGCGGTGGAGAAGTTCCGGCCCACGGGTCTGCACACGATTATCGACGCCCTACTCCTTATCGAGCTTGACGGCTATCCGGAGGTCATAGAGAAGGAGGCACAGCGCGTGCTTGAGATATGCCGCAACTGGCGCGCCAAGTGCGAGGTCGCCTCGGACGAGGAGGCAAGGCAGAAGCTATGGGACAGCAGAAGGGCCGTCTCGCCCGCGCTTTACCGCATAAGCCCCGGCAAGATTAACGAAGACGTCGTTGTCCCCAGAAGCAGGCTCCCGGAGATGCTCGCGGCATTTAAAAAACTCTCAGGCGAAAGCGGCATCCCGATAGTCAACTTCGGGCACGCCGGAGACGGAAACATCCACGTAAACATCATGGCCGACAGGCGCGACGAAGAAAAATACAAAAAGGCGCAGGGCCTTGTTAAGGAGATTTTCAGAAAGGTGCTCGACCTCGGGGGAACCATCTCCGGGGAGCACGGCGTGGGCCTTACGAAGGCCGCATATATAAACATGGAAATAGGCGAGACCGAGATCGAGCTCATGCGGGGCCTGAAGCGGGTCTTCGACCCGAAGGGCCTCCTCAACCCCGGGAAGATTTTTAAATGATTGCCTCCGCCATAAGCGTTGTCCTCTACCTTTTCGGCGCCGAATGGAGGCCTCTCATATACGCCGGTTTCCTGGTTCAGTCGGGGTATCTCATCCACAGGGGATTCGAGCTGGGCCGTATTCCCCTCGTGGGGGTGCACGACACGCTTAACTTCCTTGCGGCCTCGATGGTCGCCTTCGCTATTGCCATACAGGCCGCCCGGAAGCAGAAGAAAGATTTTTACATGATGCTTGCGCTTTTGTGCGCGGTATTCACCGGCTTTGCGCTCTTTCAGACGCCGTACGCAACGCCCCTTCCTCCGGTCTTAAAGACGTACTGGTTCGAGCTGCACGTGGCGATGTCGTTTCTTAGCTATGCGCTTTTCTGGATTGCCGCCCTGCTGGGGATAATCTACCTGAGGTATGGGGAGGCGGAGGTCGAGAGGCTTCAGTATAAATCCATTTTTGTGGGCTACAGCCTCTTTAGCCTCTCGATGATACTCGGTGTGGTGTGGGCCTACCTTGCCTGGGGCACCTACTGGCTCTGGACGCCTAAGGAGCTCTGGACATCGCTGCTGTGGCTTTACTACGGGCTTTATCTCCACGCGAGGCTCTGGAACCGGTGGAGCGGGAGGCCGTGCGCGGTGCTGGGCACCGTGGGCTTCGGGGTGGTGCTGTTTACCTACTTAGGGGTGGGCCTTCTCATGAAGAGCTCGCACTCGTTTTAGTATTTATTTTATTGCGGGAATAATTTTTAAAACCGGCCAACTGGGGGAACGTTCTGTCCCCGCCCTTTATCGTGTGGGCGCGAGGGCCTTGCCGGCGAGTTCATGCATGAGGGTCTCGACGCTGACTATCTCGTCCACCCTGCTTGCGTTGGTCCCGACTGTATAGAGGGGTTTTTCCTTGTCCGTATTGTATCCCGCGGAACTCAGAAGCCCGTTGCAGATGCAGAAATAGTCCACATTGTTTTCTTTTGCGGGACATTGGGTGAACTTGCCCTCGTCGTCCCTGGTCAGTACGTAACCTTTATTACATTTAGGTTCTCTGTCGGGGTAGGCGACCATCGGAGACTGTTTTATTACCCTGAAGGGCAGGCCGCAAGGCGATGCCGGCTTTTGGGCAATCATTATATCGCTTTCCTTTGCATTGACAACCGCCTGCTTGTACTTCGCTGTGGCACTGCATTCTTCTGTCGCAAGAAACCTTGTCCCCATCTGTACGCCGTCGGCACCCATTTCCAGGAACCTTACGATGTCGTCGTGGGTATAAACTCCCCCTGCCACGATAACCGGGATATCCCCATGTTCCATTGCCATGTCTTTGACAGGCGGCAGGAGGTTTTCGAGCTTGTTGGATTCCAGTGTGATGCCCTCAGTGCTAAAGCCGAGATGGCCGCCCGCAAGCGGGCCCTCAAGCACCACGGCATCGGGCCGGTGACCCAACCGTTCCCATTTTTTGCATATCAGATTAAGCGCTCTGGCGGACGACACGATGGGTATCAGTGCGGTGTCCTTGGGGGGCTGGATAGCAGGGAGGTTAAGCGGCAGCCCGGCCCCTGAGATAATAAAGTCGGCGCCGGCGTCGATGGCTGCCCTGACGGAGTCCGCGTAGCTCTTGATGAGCGCGACCATGATGTTGAGGCCGGCGAACCCGCCGGAGGCTTTGGAAAGAGACATCTCCTCGTATACGGCGTCGTAGGTGTTGACTTTTTTCCCGGTTCTTTTAGAGACCAGCCTGTCGATGCAGGCGCTGGAGACAATGCCGACACCCCCCTCCCTCGCGACAGCGGCCGCAAGGGGGTGCATCGACACGCCGACACCCATCCCACCCTGGATGATGGGTACACGAATTTTTTTGCCTTTGATTGTCAAAGGCGAAAGCGCCTGTTCCATACCAATCCTTTAAAGAATTTTTATAGAAAAAATGCCAGATCTCCGAATTAATTATTATAGCACTTGCCATGTTCAAAATGCAGAAATCCACCGATTGCCGGCGGTATCCCCGCAGGCCCTTCCACTTTTGCCGGGAACGTAGATATTGCTTTATATTACAGCAGGTTGGAATTCTCATGCTGCCGCTCCTAAACATGAGACTCTCAGGCCTGTGATCATCCATGGCCTTCTTGGCCTTCGCTTCATGCGCACTGGCCGGAGCAACGAGCGACTTCCGGATAGCAAAGGGCAGATGCCTCTTGAGGGGGTGGGCGTAATGCATTAATATATAGAGGATGGCTATCAAGGATATCGCAGGCAGGCTGCTTGATTTTTTCCTCTCGCTCAAGACCTCCGTGGTGCTTATGCTGGGGCTCCTGTTTTTCTTTATCGCAGGGGCGCTCATCATGCCCGTGAACCCCGCGTTTGACACGATCAACGCCCTGCCGCTTTTTCAGTGGCTTGCGGATGCCCCCGTTAGTGCCGCCTGGTGGCTCCTGGGGTCTATTGCCCTCATAGCAGTACTTGCCGTAAACACCGTGGCCTGCAGCGCCGAGTCTCTTATCAGGAAGCGCTCCGGCAGGCAGTGGCTTATTGTCATCTCCCCGCAGGTGATACACATAGGGTTTCTCCTGATGCTCGTCGGCCACATTGTGAGCGCCTCCGGCGGGTTCAAGAGCAATATAGTCGCCTTGGACGGCACCAGGATGAACTTCCCCGACGGCATGGTGGTGAAAATAAGCGGAATAGATGTGAAGCTCTCGCCTAGGGGCTTTCCCCTGGACTGGCGCGCTGATGTAGAGTATTTTGTGGATGGCGAAAAGGTGAAGAGTGACTTCATGGCCCCGAACAGGCCGTCGTTTTTCAGGGGCTATGGGACCTACCTAAAGAAGGTCAGGCCCTATCCCGTTAAAGCGGCACTGGTGGAGGTCACCAGAGAGCCCGGAGCGCCGTGGGCCCTTGGGGGTGGGGCTGTGTTCATGCTTGGGAATATTGTTTTGGTGGGGCTTAAGATGTCCAGGGAGACGTAATGCCCGTCTTCGTAGTGCACGAGCACCACGCGCGGCACCTGCACTATGACTTCAGGCTCGAGATGCACGGGGTGCTGAAATCATGGGCGGTGCCAAAAGGCCCCTCGATGGACCCGGCCCACAAGAGGCTTGCCGTTCGGGTCGAAGACCACGAGCTTTCCTACGCGAAGTTCGAGGGCACCATCGCCCCGGGCGAGTACGGCTCCGGTGACGTGGTCATCTGGGACAAAGGCACATACAGGCTCCTCGGCGGAGGCGTTGATGAGGGCAGGCTGGAAATAGAGCTTAAGGGGAAGAAGTTAAAGGGCATATTCGTACTTGTGAAGATGTCCGGCAAGCAGAAGGAGTGGCTTTTAATAAAGAAAAAAGACGGGCACGCCGAGCCGGGCTTTGTGATTAAGACCGCCCTTACGCCCGCCATCAAGAAAAGGCTCAAGGTAAAGCGTTTTAAATGACAGGGTCCCCCCCTTGTATAAGCGGGGCGGATGCAATAAGATACTAAATTATGAAGCCAAACAGCACCGAGATACTGGAGTTCCTGAAAGAGCCTAAAATCGCCTATTTTTCAATGGAAATTGGCGTGCAGCACGACATCCACACCTACAGCGGGGGACTCGGCGTGCTTGCCGGAGACACGATAAGGTCCTCGGCGGATTTAAAACTCCCGATGGTCGCCGTAACGCTGCTGAGCAGGAAGGGCTATTTCGAGCAGGACCTCGACGCCGAGGGCAACCAGAT
>DAOUWH010000015.1 GCA_030667205.1 Nitrospirota bacterium | reverse complement strand
TTGGCCTCCTGATAATAGACGAGGAGCACCGGTTCGGCGTCAGGCAGAAAGAGAGGATAAAGGAGTTTAAAAGGGGCGTGGACGTGCTTACGCTGAGCGCGACCCCGATACCGAGGACCCTGCAGATGTCGCTGTCTGGAATAAGGAGCATGAGCGTAATAGAGACGCCCCCTGAAGAACGGGTCGCCGTAAAGAGCGCGGTCTCGGTGTTTAACGAGGCCCTGATAAAGGAGGCCATCGAGAAAGAGCTTCAAAGGGGAGGGCAGGTGTTTTTTGTCCATAACCGGATACACGATATCGAGAAGTTCGCAAGGCTCACCGGCAGGCTCGTACCCGAAGCCAGGGTAGCCGTGGCCCACGGACGAATGACCGAGCGGGCGCTTGAGAAGACAATGCTTTCGTTTCTGAACATGGAGGTGGATGTGCTTGTCTCAACGGCAATCATAGGCTCGGGGCTGGACATCCCCACCGCCAATACGATAATTATCGACATGGCCTACAGGATGGGCCTTGCCGACCTGTACCAGCTAAAGGGCAGGGTCGGCAGAAGCAACGTCAGGGCATACGCATATTTTCTGATACCTGGAGACGCCATCATACCCGATGACGCGAGAAAGAGGCTCCAGGCCATACAGGAGCTCAACTACCTGGGCGCGGGCCTGAGGCTTGCGATGAAGGACCTTGAGATAAGAGGCGCCGGAAACATGCTCGGCCCGGAGCAGTCGGGATATATAGACGCGGTGGGATTCGACCTCTATATCGAGATGCTCGAACGCTCGGTGGCCGAACTCAAAGGCGTCGAGGTCAGGGAGCCGGTGCGCTCATCCGTAAACATCAGGCTCAATGCCTTCATACCCGATACTTACATAGAGGACATGACGCTCAGGCTGAGCACCTACAGGGAGGTAGCCTCCGCAGGGTCGAGCGAGGACCTCGACGCACTCAGGGACGAGATGACAGACCGCTTTGGCAAGCCCCCCGAGTCATTCCTGAACCTGCTGAAGGTCATGGAACTGAGGCTCATGGCCGAGCGGCTTCACATAACCGACGTAAGCCAGGCAGGACAATGGGTGAAGCTTACCTTCTCTTCCGAAGCGCCCATGAGGGCCGAGAGGGTACTTGAAGTCTTTGGCAAGGGGGTCAGGTTCCATCCCAAGGGCTTTGAGCTGCCGCTGAAAGGAGACGCCTACCGCGCGGCAAGGGAGGCCTTGAAGACCCTTTCAGAGGCAGCCAAATAGTCTGCGTATTTTCCAGAACCGGTTACGGTTGCCATATTTATTATTTAATAGATAATAGTTTCATTGACAGTAAGCATTTCTATCTGTTATTTTTAGCAATGAGGAAATGTATTCTCATGGCCGGTAGTATCCTGTGCAGTTTCCTCTTTCCGGGTCTCTCTCAAGGTGCGGATTTAAACGGCCTGCAGCCGCCTGCGCCTTACGGGGTTTTCTCGACAATGACGGCAACCAGCCCCAAAAAGGGACAGGCTGCGATAAGCTTCACTTACGACGCGCTTCTGAACAGCTCTTTCTACAGGTTCGGCTCGAACATCGCCTACGGAGTGTATGACAAGGTTGAACTTTCGCTGAGCGTGTCGGACCAGAAGGACGGTTTTGAGGACATTGCCCTGGGCATCAAGCACAGGATTATAGACAAGGGCGCGTATGGCCCCTCGGTTGCGTATCTGGTAAGCGCCTCGGTGGACTCTGGCAGCACGGCGGTCAGCACCAACGGCAGCTTTGGCGGCGGCATCATAATAAGCGACAGGATCGGCCCCGTACAGGGCCATACAAACCTTTTTTACACGTGGCCTGTGGGTTCGGGCCTGAAGGGCGAGTTCACGGCATCGGCAGGCATTGTTTTTTCGGCGGCGCACAACGTCTGGCTGCTGGGAGAGATTTACGGAAGGTCAAGCCACTATTCGAAGAAGATAGACCAGATGGAGACAAGGCTTGGCTACAGGGTGCGTGTCGGCGACAACCTCTACGTAAACCTGGGCTTCGGTATAGACATGAAGCATAAACCCACGAATTACAGGCTCATGGCCTCGCTTGCACTTCTGTTCCCGCAAGAGGAGCGGACCATCGAGAGAATATACGAGGGGAAGTAGAGTTGCTGGACCTGGGCATGCAGGAACTTGTAGTCATCTTCGTGGTGGCCCTCCTTGTGTTCGGTCCTAAAAGGCTGCCGGAACTCGGAAGGGCCATTGGCAAGACCATGGGCCAGTTAAAAGGCGCAATGGCTGACGTCAAGACGGAAGTCGAGCGGGAAATCCGCGCGGCAGAGACAGACCTCGATATAAAAGAGCTTCCGGCATGGAAGAAGAAGGACGCCGGCCCTGCGGCCGCCCCCCCCGAGGGCGAAGGCACAGAAGAGAAGACAGGCCCCCCCGAGGGCGAAGGCACAGAAGAGAAGGCCGGAGATGAAAAGGAGGACGAGAAGTAATGCCCGAGGACAAGATGCCCTTTACCGGTCATCTTTCCGAGATAAGAAAGAGGCTTACGGTCTCGGTTGTAGCTATCCTGGTCTTTTTCGTGGCCGCCTTCAGCTTCTCCGAAGATATTTTCAGGGTGCTTACCCTCCCCATGCGCTCGGACCTGAAGTTCATGGTGGCCTATCCGTTCGTGACGCTGGTGCAGAAGGCAGGCCCGGAACGGTCGCTTGTTTTCCTTGCTCCGGCAGAGGCCCTGTGGGTACACCTGAAGATAGCCCTGATAACCGGCATCATAGTAGCGGTTCCTGTCCTGTTTCACCAGTTCTGGAAGTTCCTCTCGCCGGGCCTCGTCGAGAGGGAAAAGAAATATGCCCTCCCGTTTATCTTCGTATCGAGCGGCCTGTTTTTTTTGGGCGCGATGTTCTGCTTTGTCATAGTGCTTCCGTTTGCCATGAAGTTTCTCCTCACGTACAAAACGGAATCGCTCATACCCATGATATCCGTGGAGAAGTATATAGATTTCTGTCTCAAATTCGTGCTGGCATTCGGCGTCGTGTTCGAGCTGCCGCTGGTCATCGTGTTCCTGACGCGCATGGGAATCGTCACGCCGCAGACGCTCGCCAAGAACAGGAAATATGCCGTGCTCCTTGCCTTTGTGGCGGCCGCCATACTTACACCGACACCGGACGCCTTCAACCAGACTCTGATGGCCCTGCCGATAATAGTGCTGTACGAGTGCGGGGTGCTGGCATCGAGAATATTTTTGAAAGGGAAAAGCCATGATGATAAGGGGGAAAAGCCCGAAGGCGGTAGCGTATGATATCTCCGAGGGCTATGTTGCCGTAAACCCTCTGTTTTTAAAACCTTTGGGCGATAACGAGCTAAAGGAACTGTACGCCCAGGTAATAAAGGCGCAGGGCGAGGTGAGATCCGAGAGGTTTCCGCATTCCGATGTCATGGCAATCAGGAGGAGGAACGTGAGGCTTTCAAAACTTCATTCCGCGGCGATGGTTATAAGGAATTTTGCCAGGGGAAGGAGAACCATTCTTTTATAAATTTGACACCCTTAGTATACTATGTTAACTTACAGAAATGCCTGATCCCGAAGACATAAAGGTAGTTAAGGATCTGCTTCAGGCCATAATCAAGGCCAAGAAGAATCTGAGGATATATCCGGCCAATAACCCCATCTACGCCAAGACCGTAAACAACACGCACCTGAAGATCGAGGCAATATTCGAATACCTGGATGAGATTCCCCTCCGGATGACCCGTAACGAGATATTATACGGTGGCGAGCCGGTATTCAAGGGCGTGGGCAAGGACGATAACCTCGCGCTGTTTTTCTCGCGCGACGGCCTCAAGGACCTGATATTCAAGAGCGGTCTCACAAAAGAGGAATTCCAGAGCTTCCTCGAAATAGTTTCTTATGATTTCGACAGTGAAGACATTGCTGACGACGTGATAA
The DNA here is from genome assembly GCA_030667205.1 of Nitrospirota bacterium. Taxonomy (GTDB): domain Bacteria; phylum Nitrospirota; class Thermodesulfovibrionia; order Thermodesulfovibrionales; family JdFR-86; genus DAOUWH01. Next base: position 8,570 of record DAOUWH010000015.1, on the reverse strand, counting down.
CGCTCCTGTGGGAAAAGGACTTCCAGAACATCAAATACACGGTGGACGAGAGCATCCTCGTCGAGGAGGACGAAGAGGATTACGAAGAGGAGGCGGTAAAGCAGGTAAAAGAAAGATCCGCCGGCGAAGACGACCTCACAAAGGCATATTCCGACGCGCTCAAGAGCGAGGAGACCGCCAAGGAAATCCAACTGGTGCCCATTACGGACAAGGACGTAACGGCACTTGCGGCGCTTAGAGAAAAGGTCGCCCGCGATAAAAAAGGGAAGCTTATCGATATCCTCTATGAAATGCTCCTTATGTCCGAGGACTTCTACGAGTTCCATGAGATAACCGCCATCGTCGCAAATGCCATGGAGTATTCCATAAAGCAGGGGGACCTGAGAACCGCAATAGAGATATTGTGGCGGGCCAAGACGTTCGATGAGACCACCGTCACCGAGTTCGATTCCAAGGAGGAGCTGAACCATATTTTCCGTTCCGCGGAGTCTCCCGAGATTATCAAGGTCATAGGGGACATGATGGACGAGGAGCCCGGCATCGAGGACATCGTGCTTCAGGAATACGTCAGCTTTCTGTCCCGCAATTCCATCCCGCAGTTTATAACCATACTTGGCGAGCTCAAGACCATAAAGGCACGTAAGAGCGTGGTCAACGCCCTTGTCTTCCTCGGCGGCAAAGACATAGCGGTGCTCGCAAAAGGGTTGTCCGACAGCCGGTGGTATGTGGTGAGAAACATAATATATGTGCTTAGAAAGGTTGGAGATCCCAAGGCGCTGGACTACCTGCTCAGGGCGGCTGGTCACAGCGACCCGAGGGTCAGAAAAGAGCTCCTCAAGACCATCGGTGAAAGTAAAGGCGGCCCAAAGGCGGCAGCTGTCGTAAAGGACTGCCTGGACGACCCGGAGTCCTTCGTCAGGACGACTGCGGCAAGGGCGCTCGGCTCGATAGGCTCGGATTTTGCGAAACGGGTCATGCTCGACAGGCTGTCGGACGGCAAATTCCTTAGCGTCGACTTCAACGAAAAGAAGGAGTTTTTCGAGGTGCTTTCAAGGTGGAGGGACAGCACTGTTTTCGATTTCCTGATGAAAACGGTGAAGAAAAGGGCGCTGTTTAAGCGCGCCAAACATAATGAGAACAAGGCTGTTGCGGCATACGCCCTCGGGCTCATGGGCAACAAGAATGCGCTGCCGGTGCTGGAAAAGATGAGGCGCTCAAGCAACAGGTTCCTGAGCGAATACGCATATGCCGCGATTAAAAGGATAGAGTATGGAAAGCAAGGGTGAGATAGACCTTCAGAAGCATGCAAAAGACATAGTCAACAACCTTGCGGTGATTTTCAGGTCAGCGCAGATACACGACGCCGCGAACGTGGCCGTGGTCTCCTCAATCAACAAGTTCACCCCAATGGTCAATCGCCTTATCAAAGCGGAAGGGGCCATATCGATAGAGCTCGTAGGAGAGTATTTCTTTGTCAACGGGAGCAGGGTTAAATTCCCCTCGGAGTATATTGTAAGCTTTGAGTTTCTCGCAAACGAATTCACCAACCGCGGGCTCGGCAGCATAACATTCAGCGATAGCATTGACGTCAATGACATGCAGACCCTGGTTAAGACGTTTATCACATCCATCTCCGCGCCCGAGCCTTTAGAGGCCCTCATGGAAGGGATGCAGAACTCCGAGCGGATTACTCTCGGGAAAATCAGGATACAAAAGGACGATGAGGATGTCGAGGTTGACGCCCGAATGGCAGTCAAAAAGACCTACTTCAATGCCGTCTCGTTCACAAAGGGCGTTATGAAGAAGATGAGCTCCGGCGAAAAGGTCAACGTCAAGAGGGCCAAGCGTGTCGTCCAGTCCATGGTAGACCAGCTGCTGGGAGAGCACGAGCTCCTGCTCGGCATGACCGCGATCAAGGACTACGACGATTATACGTATCACCATTCGGTCAACGTAAGCATCCTGTCGATCGCGCTTGGCCAGAAGCTGGGGTTTCCGAGGAAAATGCTCCTTGACCTTGGGCTTGCCGCGCTGTTTCATGATATCGGAAAACTCGACATACCACCCGAGGTCCTCAATAAGCCGGCAGAGCTTTCCGAAGAGGAGTGGGGAACCATAAAGAGGCACCCCTTCTGGGGGGTAAAGGCGATACTCGACATCAGGGGTATCGATAGAAGCTCCATCACGGCCGCAATAGTTGCCTTTGAGCACCACATACACCATGACAATACAGGGTATCCCAAGAGACAGACCGCGGCCGAGCGCGACCTGTTCTCGAAGATAGTGAGCATCGTGGACCAGTACGACGGGATGACCTCGGCAAGGGTGTATTCCCGCACCCCGTTGACCCCGGACAGGGCGCTGAAGCTCATGCTCTCGCGGGCGGGCTCCCAGCTTGACCCCATCCTGATGAAGTTCTATATAAACCTGATTGGCGTCTATCCTACAGGCTCGCTGGTGATGCTTAACACGAAGGAGTTGGGCCTCGTCTACGGCAGCACGGACATGCCGAACAGACCGAAGGTCCTTGTCATCATGGACTCAAATGGCCAGAAGGTGGACGGCTATCTGGTCGACCTCTCCCGGAAAACGAAGGACGGAAGATATCCCAGGGCCATCCTCAGGACAATGGACCCCAACAAGTACAGGATCAACCTCGCCGAATATATGCTTTAACCCGTGGCCTTGCCGGCGCCCTTGTCGATAATCTCCCTTGCATGCTCAAGGGACGTCTCCGTAATCCTGCCGCTTAGCATGCGGGCGACCTCCTCCTGCCTGTCCCTGCCCGAGAGCTTCCTCAGCGTAACGGTCACGCCCCTGCCTGCGTCCTCCTTCAGGATAAGCGCGTGCATGTCGGCCACCGAGGCAATCTGCGGCAGATGAGTGATCAGCAGGACCTGGCGGCCCTCTGAGGCCTGCTTGAGCTTCCGGGCCACATTTTGGGCGGTCTTGCCTCCGATGCCGGCGTCCACCTCGTCAAAGACGAGCACGGGTATGTCGTCGGCCTCCCTGAGGACGCTTTTAATGGCAAGCATTATTCTGGAAAGCTCACCCCCGGAGGCCACCTTTACGAGGGGTTTTAAGGCCTCTCCCCTGTTTGCCGAAAACAGAAACTCCACGTAATCCGCGCCGGTTGCGGAAACGGGCGCCTCTTTTATGTCCACTTTAAATTCGGATTTCTCAAGCGCGAGGGTCTTTAAAACCCCCATAATCGAGGACTCAAGCCCCGCCGACACCTTGCGCCTCTTCCCTGAAAGCTTATCCGCAAGGGCCTTGAGTTCCCCCCCCTTGCCCGCAAGCTCCTTTTCCATGTCCTCCAGAGATTCGCCGGAGGTCTCGATCGTCGAGAGCTCCTCCTTCGTCCTTTCGAGGAAGGCGAGGATGTCGGCTATGGAGTCGCCGTATTTCTTCTTGAGGCCCTTAAACCTCTCGATTCTATCCTCGACGGCCTCGAGCCTTGAGGGGTCGGCATCGTACCTGTCCTTGTGCGACCTGAGCGAGTGGGAGGCGTCCTCGGAGAGGGCCAGCGCCTGCTCAAGGACCTCGATGACGTTTTCGACGCTCTTGTCTATCGAGGACATCTCCCTGAGGGCGGAGACCGCGCTCTGGAGGCGCTCAAGGGCGGAGCCCTCGGAGCCGTAAAGCTCTCCGTATGCGGCCTCGGACCGCTCGGTAAGGCGGCCGAGGTTCGAGAGGATTGCCCGCTCGTCCTCAAGCTTTGCGTCCTCGCCCGCTTCAAGGTCCGCCGACTCTATCTCGTTTGCCTGAAACTTCAGTAGGTCGAGCTTCTGCACGGCGGCTCGTGCGCCAGCCTTTAAATCCTCGATTTTCTTTCTCAGTGCCTCGGCCTCATGGAAGGCCCCGGCGAACTCGGCCCTGAGGCCATCGAGCCCTCCAAAGCGGTCCAGCAGCCGCATCTGGTTGTCGGCCGAAAGGAGGCTCTGGTGCTCGTTCTGCCCGTGTATGTCCACGAGCGTCTTGCCCAAGGCGGCGAGGCTCTGTACGCTGACCATGTTGTCGTTGATGTATGCCTTTGTCTTGCCCGACGATGAGACAACCCTCCGGATTATGATGCCCCCGGAGCTGTTTATGCCCATTTCGTTCAGGGCAGGGTGGTCTTCGACATCAAAGAAGGCCTCCACAGTGGCCTCCTTTGCGCCCGTCTTTATCATCTCGGTGTATGCCCTCTGGCCAAGCACAATCCCGAGGGCGCCGATGATTATCGATTTGCCCGCGCCGGTCTCGCCCGTGAGCACATTAAGCCCCGGCTCGAAATTCACCCGGAGCTCGTTGATTATGGCGAAGTTTTTGACGTGAAGTTCTTTAAGCATGCCTGTTAAATAAGGGGTGCAGCCTGTCGTAAGATTCCAAAACGTGCTCTGGTATTACCCTTATGTCGTCGAGCACCGACATGAAGCTTATGTCTCCCACCCAGCGGGGCACTATATGCATGTGCAGGTGCTCCTCGATGCCCGCCCCGGCTACCTTGCCCAGGTTTATGCCGATATTAAACCCCTCGGGCCTGAACTCCTCCCTGAGGCAGTCCACCGAGTACTGGGTGTGCTCCATTATGTCTTTCATGAGTTCGGGCTCGAGCCCCTCGAGAGTCGAGACGTGCACGTAAGGGAGCACCATTAGGTGGCCGTTGTTGTAGGGGTAGCGGTTCATGATTACATATGTGTTTTCCCTGCGGTGGAGGATGAGGTTCTCCCTGTCGCGGTCCTCCTGCTGCATCTCGCAGAATATACAATGCGAGGGCTTTTTACCAAGGATATAGTCCATCCTCCATGGCGCCCAGATGTTCTTCAACTTACGCTCCTTCCAAGGAGCCCGAGCACCTGCTGGGCGTCGGACCATACCTGGTGTTTTCCCTTGGGGTTCCTCAGCAGATACGCCGGGTGGAACGTGGGCATGAGCGGAATCCCCTGAAACTCGTGAAAAGTCCCCCTGAGCCTCGATATGGGAGTGTTCAGGCCGGTAAGAGTGTGCGACGATATCCGGCCAAGCGATATTATCACTTCAGGGGCTATTATCTCTATCTGCTTCTTAAGGAAGGGCATGCAGGCGCTTATCTCGTCGGCCTCGGGGTCGCGGTTGCCGGGCGGGCGGCTCTTTATGATATTTGCGATATAGACGTCCTCGCGCTTAAAACCCATCTTATTGATGAGCCTCGTAAGCAGTTGTCCCGCCTCGCCTACGAAGGGCCTGCCTTTTATGTCTTCTTCCCTGCCCGGGGCCTCGCCGATGAACATCAGCTCGGCGTCGGGGTTGCCCTCGCCGAAGACGAGGTTCTTCCTGTCCTTTCCGAGCTTGCACCTCTGGCAGTTGCCCATCTCCTGGCGGAGGGCCTCAACGGCGCGGGCTTTCTCCTCGGGGCCTAAATGCCGGGGGCCGGGCACCTCAAGCGGCAGGCGCTTAAAGCCCAGGGCATCGAAATAACCCAGGACGGTCTTTATGTCTTCGGCAGAGCTTAGCTTCACCTTTCGCCCCACTTGAGCTTTGTCCTGAGTATGTCGAAGTGGTCCCTGCCGCCAGCCCTCAGAAGAATGGCATTGTGGGAGGATTTCTTTATCTCAACAGTATCGCCGGTCATGAGGGTAAAGACCACCTGCCCGTCAAGGGAAAGCAGCACACCCTCGCTCTGGGACTTGAGGGACATCTCTATCCGGACGTCTTCCGGAAGCACCAGAGGCCTGTTGCTGAGCGTGTGCGGGCTTATGGGCGTGAGCACAATGGCATGAATAGTGGGGTAGAGTATGGGCCCCCCGGCCGAAAGCGAATAGGCTGTGGAGCCTGTGGGGGTGGCCACTATGGCGCCGTCGGACTTGAACATCGTTACGTAGGTATTGTCGACGCTTATCTCAAGGTCTATAATCCTGGCCACCGAGCCCTTGTTGATGGCCACGTCGTTGAGGGCGGTGTAACTTGCTATAGCCTCTCCGCCCCGCATGATGCGGGCCTGGAGCATCATCCTCTCTTCGGTCGGGCATTCGCCTTTTAAAATCTTATCGAGGGCCGTGAAGATTTCGTCCATGTAGACCTCGGTGATATAGCCCAGGCCCCCGAGGTTCACCCCGAGCACCGGGATGCCCTTCTCCGCAACGAGCCTTGCCGTACCGAGCATCGTTCCGTCGCCGCCAAGCACCACCATAAGGTCAGCAACCGACGGCATCTCGGCGCGCGGAAGGCTTGTAACGCCCTCAAAAGAGGCCGTCTCGGCCTCAAGGTATACCTCGATGCCCCTCTCAAGCAGCCATGGCACAAGGTCCTTGAGTATTTTCGGCGGTTCAGGTCTGTCAGGCTTGCATATTATCCCAATCTTTTTCATCTACGCCCTCTATTATAATCTCTCTTGAATCATTATTGAGGAAATTTATCCTCACCCCGATGCAACCCTCCGGAATGTCGATTTTCTCGGCCCACTCGATGACCGCGATGCCCTCGCCCCCGATGAAATCATAAACCCCGGTGGAGTCCAGGTCCGCATCGTCTTCAATCCTGTAAAGGTCTATGTGGTAGAAGGGGGGCTCCGTGTCGTGTTCGGCCACGATGGTGAAGCTTGTGCTCATGATGTCCCTTTCCGGGACGCCCACGGCCTGCCCGATGCCTTTTACGAGGGTGGTCTTTCCGGCGCCGAGGTCGCCGTAGAGGCAGACGGTGGAGCCGGCCCTGAGCATGCCTCCGAGCTTAAGGCCGACGCCGACGGTCTCGCCGGGGCTATGGCTTGTGAGTCTCACCCGCGACCCCCCGGATTACCTCGCGCTTGCCCACTACGCCTGTGATTCTGCCCTCCCTGAGCACGGGCAGCAGGGTTATGTGCTTTTCGGACATAATGGTGGCAATCTCGTCAATAGGGGTATTTTCAACGATCGTAATAACGTCCCTGGTGCAGATGTCGGAGACCTGCGAGGCGGACATCTTCTTTATCTCTTTTTCAATCGCGTTTGCGCCCTCAAGCGGTATAATGGCGTCAAAGAGCCTGAGCAACGAGGGGAGGTGGAACTTCTTGCTCTGGCTTATAAGGTCGTACTCGGTAACTATGCCCACAAGCTCGCCCTCCGAGCTTATAACAGGCACCCCGCTTATGTCGTGCTCTATGAAAAACCTGCCCAGTTCGTCCACCGGCATATCGGGCGGTACGGATATTACTTTCTCTTTCATTATTTCGCTGGCTTTGACCATTTTCCCCTCCAAAACTTTTCGTATAAACTATACCATGCCTATAAAGCCGCCCTGCCGCCCCGTGGGGCCCTTTGAGTACCTGTACGAGAAAAACCTCTCGGGGTAGCAGTACGTGCACTCCTCGGCGACGGAGATGTTTCTACCCTGTATTTTAACGGATAGGGCCTGGTATTTGTTCGCCGACTGCAGGTCGAGGACGGCCTTGCCGTCTTTGTCTTCCCGGTAATCCCCTTCTCCTGTTGCACTAACCACCGCGTCGAGCACGTCGCGGTCCACCTCGTAGCATCGCCACCTTATGGCGGGGCCGATGGCAAGGAGAATATCCCCCGGGTCGGAGCCGAAGACCCCGGTCATTTTCTGTACGGTATTTTTGAGAATGCCCTGCGCCGTGCCCCTCCAGCCCGCATGCACGGCGCCCACGGCACGGCGCACGGGGTCGTACAGGAGCACCGGCACGCAGTCGGCCACCTTCAGGCCAAGCAGGACGTTTTTTCTGTCGGTAACCACGGCGTCCGCAACAACAGGGGTCAGGTCTTCGCCCAGAGTGAAAACCTTGCCCGTGTGCTCCTGTATCGGGAAATATACGGGCATGTCAGTAATCCCGGATACGTCGATGCCGGGGTCCCTGCCGGTGAAGAACGCTATTACCTCATTGCGGGACAGTGCCTTGCTGAAGATCTCGGGGTATATTACGCGACTCAAGGCCGCACCAGGGTTTTTTTAAACGCCTCCGGTATGGCCCTGATGATATCCGAGGCCAGCACCGACTGGAGCCCGAGTTCGGAGGCCGCGATGTCGCCCGCAAGGCCGTGCATGTAAACCCCGAGCGTGGAGCCCTCGATAGGGCCAAGCCCCTGAGCGAGGAACGAGGCCACCATGCCCGTAAGCACGTCGCCGGAGCCTGCCTTTGCCATCGAGGGGTTGCCCGTTGGGTTTATAAACACTTTCCCCTCCGGCTCGGCAACTACTGTGGGCACGCCCTTCAGGACAAGGGTAACACCCGCTTCCTTGGAGAAGGCCCGGGCGGCCTCGATCCTGTCGGCCTCAATATCGTCGCGGCTCTTGCCGCTAAGGCGCGAAAACTCGCCCGGATGGGGGGTAATGACCATGGGGGCCTTAGCCTTCTTAAAAACGGCGGTAACGCCCTCAAGCGCATTGAGCGCGTCGGCGTCCATGACCGAGGGCACGGCGACAGTGGCGGCGAGATCGCTAATAAGCGCCTTTATATCCTCGGAGATGCCTATTCCCGGGCCGATGGCAAGCGCATCGGCCTTGCTTCCAAGAAAATCCACGATCGGCACTACGGCCTTGTCCGAAAGGGTGCCGTCGCCGTAATCCGGAAGTGGAAGGCACATCTCCTCGGTAACCCTCGACTGGAACACGTCCAT
>DAOUWH010000271.1 GCA_030667205.1 Nitrospirota bacterium | reverse complement strand
CCGGCGTGCCCGCGGTGGTCGAGACCATAGAGTACGACCCCAACCGCTCGGCCCGCATCGCGCTACTGAAGTACCGGGACGGCGAAAGAAGGTACATGATCGCCCCCGTGGGCCTTATCGTGGGCGACGAGGTCGTCTCGGGCCCGGATGCCGATATAAAGGTTGGAAACGCCCTTCCGATACAGTCCATACCGCTTGGCACCTTCATACACAACATAGAGCTCAGGCCCGGTGGTGGGGCGAAGATAGCGCGGGCGGCGGGGGCCACGGTCCAGCTTGCAGCCAAGGAGGGCAAGCACGCCCATTTGAAGCTTTCCTCAGGGGAGGTAAGGCTGATACCCCTTGGTTGTAGCGCTACGGTTGGGCAGGTCGGAAACACAGAGCACGAAAACATCTCATGGGGCAAGGCCGGAAAGACGAGGCGCCTCGGAAGAAGGCCCCACGTCAGAGGAGTCGCCATGAACCCCGTAGACCACCCCCTCGGCGGGGGCGAAGGCCGCAGCTCCGGCGGGCGTCCGGCATGCTCTCCCTGGGGCAAGCCCGAAGGGGTCAGGACCAGGAAGAACAAGCGGACCGACAAGTTCATCGTCAGGAGGCGCAAGAAGAAATAGTGGATATACCCTTTGGTCATAACGAGGAGGTAGCAAGTGCCCAGGTCGCTTAAGAAGGGACCGTTCGTCGACGATCATCTGATGAGGAAGGTCAACAAGATGCTTGACGCCGGCGAGAAGAAGATAATCAAGACATGGTCGAGACGCTCGACGATAATACCGGAGTTCATCGGCCTTACTTTTGCCGTGCACAACGGGAGGAAGTTCATCCCGGTCTACGTGACCGAGAACATGGTCGGGCACAAGCTCGGCGAGTTCTCGCCCACAAGGACCTACAAGGGGCACGCAAGGGGCAGATAACAAATGGAAAAAAAGGCAGTATTCAAATACGCAAGGATTACGCCGAGGAAGGCACGCAGGGTCGTTGACCTCATCAGGGGCAAGCGGGCCGGCGAGGCCATGGTCTCGCTGAGGTTCATGCCCTACAGGGGGGCGAAGATAGTGGAAAAGGTCCTCCGCTCCGTGATGAGCAACGCCGAGCAGGCCAAGGCCCCCGATTCCGAGCAGATGACGATATCCAGGGCCTTCGTGGACACGGGCCCGGTGATGAAGAGGATGCAGCCCAGGGCAATGGGGCGGGCGAACATCATAAAAAAGAGGATGTCTCACATAACAATCTATCTGTCTGACGGCGGGGAACGGTAAGGAGGCGGCTTGGGTCATAAAACATCACCTATAGGAAACAGGCTTGGCATCATAAGGACATGGGACTCAAGGTGGTTTGCAGGAAAGTCCTTCCAGGACTTCCTCGTCGAGGACATAAACATACGCAAGCATATAAAGAACACCCTCTATCACGCCGGCGTCTCGAAGATAGACATAGAGAGAATGGGCCAGAAGATGCGGGTGGGCATATTCACCGCGAGGCCCGGCATCGTGATAGGAAAGAAAGGGGCCGAGGCCGAAAAGCTCCGCAAGAACATCGAGGCATTCACGGGCAAGGAGGTCGCGGTCGACATAAAAGAGGTCAGGAAGCCCGAGATAAACGCCCAGCTCGTGGCCGAGAACATTGCCATGCAGCTTGAGAAGCGCGTGGCCTTCCGGAGGGCCATGAAGAAGGCCGTGGCCTCTGCGATGAGGTTCGGGGCCCTCGGCGTCAGGGTGGCCTGCGCGGGCAGGCTCGCGGGGGCCGAGATAGCCAGGACCGAGTGGTACCGCGACGGAAGGGTGCCTCTTCATACGTTCAGGGCCGACATAGATTACGGATTCGCAGAGGCCAAGACGACGTACGGAATTATAGGAGTAAAAGTATGGATATACAACGGCGACATACTGCCGGAGACCCCGAAGGCGGAGGAATAGTCTCGTGTTGATGCCCAAGAAAGTAAAGCACCGCAAGCAGATGAAGGGGCGGATGCGCGGCAAGGCCACAAGGGGCGGCACGGTCTCCTTCGGCGAGTACGGCCTTAAGGCCGTCGAGCCGGGATGGGTTACCTCGAGGCAGATAGAGGCCGCCAGGATAGCCATAACCAGGCACGCAAGGAGGGGTGTGAAGGTCTGGAT
>DAOUWH010000280.1 GCA_030667205.1 Nitrospirota bacterium | reverse complement strand
GCTATTTGTCCTTACTGGAAATTTCGTGTTTCTTGCCTCGCTCGCTATCGCCTGCGGCATTAACATGCTCGTAAATAGAAATTTTCTCGCACTGATATTTAAGGCCACGGGGCCTGCCTATGCCCTGTGGGCCGTGCTTTACTACACCGCGCTTTACCCCCTTCCGGTCGCCCTGGGCGGCCTGGTGGGGGCGCTGAGGAGCACGTGATGCACTCGCCATTACGGTTCCTTCCGGACATCCTCGTAAAGCGAAGGCCCCTCCACCTTACGGTCTTCCTCACAAGACGCTGTAACGCAAAATGTCCCTTCTGTTTTTACATTAATAACAATAAGTTGCAGGATAAACCCGAACTATCACTTGAAGAAATTGAGAGACTTTCCCGCGCCCTCGGTCCCCTGCTCTGGCTGGCATTCTCCGGCGGCGAGATCTTCCTCAGGGAGGATATCGTCGAGGTAAGCAAGACCTTTTACGGGGGCAACAGCCCCTCGGTGATGCTTTTCTCAACAAACGGACTCATGCCCGAGCTTATCCGGGAGCGGACGGAGGATATACTAAAAAACTGTCCCGAAAGCGTGGTCGCCGTAAAACTCTCGCTCGACGGCGTGGGTGAGCGCCACGACGCCCTCCGGGGCATCCCCGGCAGCTTTCAAAAAGTGATCGGGACGTATGATGCCTTAAAGGGGCTTCTGGATAAGTTTAAAAATTTTGAACTTGGCATCAATACGGTCTTCTGCAGGGAAACCCAGGACGACATGGACGAGATTATCCGGTTCGTCCACGGCATGGACAGGATAAAGACCCACACCGTCTCGCTCGTAAGGGGCGAGACCCGCGAGGAGGGATCAAAGGACGTAGACCTCGATAAGTATTTCGATACCGTTAGAAAGCTCGAATCGAGTCTCAAGAGTGGAAAGGCCCCCATTTACGGCTTCAGGGGCGCACGGCTGAAGGCCGCGCAGGACATCCTGCAGCGCCGCATCATACACCGCACGATGGACGAAAACAGGTGCCAGCTTCCGTGCTACGCCGGGAAGCTCAACCTCGTGGTCACCGAGACGGCGGAGGTCTACCCCTGCGAAACCTTCACCGAAGATTTTAAGCTCGGAGATTTAAGGGAAGTGGATTTCGACCTGAAAAAGATTCTTCAAAGTCCAAGAGCCAGGGAAATCGTCTCATCCATCGGTGAGAAATGCTTTTGCTCTCACGAGTGCTATATGATGACCAACATCCTCTTTAACCCGAGGATGTACCCCGCGCTCCTTAAAGAGTATCTGCAGATTTAGGGGTAGCTTTGCTACCTCAGTATTACATCCCACAGCTGCTTTGCCCTTTGCTCATCGAGGCGGCGGAGGACCTTGTATTGTTCGAGGGCGAAATCCCTGTCGCCCTTCATCAGGTAGACCACACCGAGGCCGAAGCGGGTCTGCGGGTCGTCGGACTTAATCTCAAGCGCCCGCTTGAACGTATCTATGGCCTCGTCGTATCTGCCCGCCCTGGCATAGGCCTCGGCAAGGTTGTTCAGGGTGCTTATGGCCCTGGGCCTAAGCACGACCGCCCGCTCGAACGACCCTATTGCCTCATCAAACCTGCCTGTTTTGAAATAGACCCGGCCGAGGTTGTTGTGGGCCTTTATGTAATCAGGGGTAATCCGGATTGCCTGTTTGAAGGCCTCCTCGGCATCTTCATACCGTCCTGCCTCCTTATGCGTAAGGCCGAGGTCGTTCCAGTGCTTAGCGGACTTCGTGCCGGTGGCGCAGGAGATGATGAGCAGGACAAGGAATATAGGGACAAGCTGTTTCATTTCTTAGCCCTTTTAAAAAGTCCCGGTTTGGCCCAGAGCCAGAAGAGGCCGACCACGCCCTTTATGGCGACCTGGATGTCGTGGACCGTGCGGATGGCAAAGAGCCGCCTTAAAAGAAACTTCGGCCTTGAATAGAATTTTTTAAAAGCGAGTTGCCTCAGCTCCGCCACCTGCTCGCGGC
>DAOUWH010000087.1 GCA_030667205.1 Nitrospirota bacterium | reverse complement strand
TAAAAAAAAGGGGCCACGGATTCGGCAAGATTGCCTCGCAATGACGGCTTTTATTTTTGTTTTTCTGCCCCCATTGAAAGTTTCAGGGGAGCGAGGAAGGCCGAAGGGTTAAAAGCTAAGTCGTGTCTGAGGGAGGAACGACCGAGTTGGAATTAGGTTACCGGAGGCCGACTGGAGCGAAGCGCCCGGAGAGTTTCAGGGGTGCCCTTCTTTTGGTTCCGTTTTCTTGGGCAAGCAAGAAAATGAACCGGGGCATGGGGCAGAGCCCCAAAAAATTATTCCCCTCCCCCTTTGAGTGCGTGCTTTCTGAATATCACCCGATATACACTCCGATGCCGTGCATGTCAAGAGCAATCACCCACCCATAATGGTAAAATAATTCATATGCCGATCAAGCAGTGGCTTAAGAGCACCAACCACGCAATCGAGGGCATACTGCACGCCGCAAAGACGCAGAAACACCTCAGGTACCATTTCTGCGCGGCTGCCTTCGTACTCACCATCAGTTACGCCCTTGCCCTTACCAAGACGGAGTTCCTCGTCATAGCCCTTGCCGTGATGGCCGTGCTCTTGGCCGAAATGCTAAACAGCGCCGTGGAGGCCGTCGTCGACCTCCTTGAGCCGGAGTACCACGAGCGGGCAAGGACTGCCAAGGACATAGCCGCGGGCGCGGTGCTCATAACCGCCTTCGGCGCGGCCACCGTTGGCTACATAGTCCTTTTTCCCTACATACGCGACGTCTTCCACCGGGGGCTTGGGATAGCAAAGCACGCCCCATGGGAGATATCCGTTATCGCGGTCATACTGGTGCTCATCACGGTCGTGCTGCTTAAGGCCTATTCCGGGAAAGGGCACCCCCTCAGCGGGGGGGTGCCGAGCGGCCACGCCGCGCTTGCCTTCTCCTTATGGATCTCGATAATCTACATCACCGGGAACTTTATAGCGGCGCTCCTGAGCTTCGGGCTTGCCCTCATGATATGCGCAAGCAGGGTCATAAGCGGAGTGCACCGCCCCTACGAGGTGGTCATAGGCGCGGCCCTCGGGGCCGCAATAACCCTTCTTCTGTTTAAACTTTTCTTATGAAAAAACACATCGATAAGTTCCTCAGGTACCTCGAGGTCGAGCGGGGCGCCTCGCCCCATACGCTGAGGGCGTACCGAAAGGACCTTGAACTGTTTATCGAGTCTTCGGGTGGGAATCTGGAACTTAGCGACGTCAGGGGTTTTGTGGCCTCGGAGATAAACAGGGGGCGCAAAAAGAGCACCGCATCGAGGAGGCTTGCGGCTTTAAGGTCCTTCGCAAGGTTCCTCCACCGCGAGGGTTATCTCAAGAGGAACCCCGCAAGGCTCGTCTCCTCGCCCAAGCTCCAGAAACTCCTTCCAAGGTTCCTCTCGGTAGACGAGGTCTTCGGGCTTGTAGAGAAACCCGAGGGCATGGGCTTCATCGAGCAGCGCGACAGGGCGATACTTGAGCTGCTTTAGTCCAGCGGCCTCAGGGTGAGCGAGCTTGCGGGCCTCGACGATGACGCCATCAACCCCGACGAAGGGCTCGTAAAGGTCAGGGGCAAGGGCAAGAAGGAAAGGCTCGTGCCCGTTGGGAAGAAGGCGCAGGAGGCGCTGCGCTCGTATCTCGTGGAAAAGATGCTTCAAAAGAAAAGTGACAGGGCCCTTTTCGTAAGCAAAAACGGCAAAAGGCTCGCCCCCCGGAGCATAAGGCGCATAGTGCTGAAATACTCCCGGGCGCTGGGCCTCGAGGGCAAGGTAAGCCCCCACACCCTCAGGCACACCTTCGCCACGCACTTGCTGCAATCTGGCGCGGACCTCCGCGTGATACAGGAACTCCTGGGGCACTCCTCGCTTTCTACCACGCAGAAATACACCCACCTGGACATCACCCGCCTGATGGACGTCTACGACGACGCCCATCCCCTTGCCAAGGACGAGGACTAATTAGCCATTCTACTTGTCTATCTATGCGTAATATGTTATTTTATATATGAAGCATAAGGGAGTATTTAGTTGCATTAAATTTCCGCAAGGCTGTGGTTTTGCGGCTTTTTATGACATTACCTCCTTATACTTTAATCTCTGGAAGGAGGTATGTGCCCGGTTTTTACGATTCGCCACCAGCCTGCATATTCTACATCCTCTCCCTGGTCGCCCAAATCCTTGCCGCCCTGCGGCAACAATCCCCTGACAAGCAAGACCCTGAATTTCGACGTAGAAATCGTCGGGACCGACCAGGCGCATGAACCCTCTTATATGCAGAGATGGAGACCGTGTATGGCAGTGTGGGTCTTCCAGCGGAGGAAGGTGATTTGGTAATTGGAGGTAAAAGTAACCACCGACATCGACAGCGCGATACAACTCCTCAGGCGGAAGCTCCAGAAAGAAGGGCTGATGAAGGAACTCAAGAAACGTCGCTTTTATGAGAAGCCTTCGGTCAAGCTGAAAAACAAGCAAAGAGAGGCACAACGCAAGAGGGCAAAGAGCAAGCGCAGTAGATAAGTAACAGGCATATTCTGATACCGTACGAAGAGGAGGCCGGATTGGCACGACGGGCAAGAGCTTACAAGGGTGAAAAAAGAAGAAAAGAAGTCAAGCGACAGAAAAAACAGGAAGGAAAGCGGCTGAAGCGCCAGGGCAAACTCGAGCCCGCTTCCGAGGAGATAGAGGAGACCTCAGCAACGGATAACGAACAGGAACAGGCAGAGGAGACCCCGGCAACGAATGAGGGGCCGGAAAAGCCCGTGGAGACGTCCGGGTAGCCTCGTAATCAATGTTTCCATTTTTAATGTGAGGACAAGAGAATAGATGGTACGCAAAAAAAGTGCTGCAGCCCAAAAATATATCGATGACCAGAAACGGAACCAGGAAAAACTTGCCGCGGGTTTAGTCTCCGAGAAGTATCCCCAGGTCTCCGGCATGGTGTTTAGGATGACTTACTACCAGGAACTGGCCAACCCGGTACTTATGCTGAGGACTGTCAACGTATTTCCATCAAGCCCTGCTTATTTTCATATGAAATGCATGTCAAAAGAATGCGATGACGGAGGGTTCGACCTGACACGGGTCATTAACGGCATGGTGAGACACCGTAAAAAATCGGTCAAGGGAGGGATGACCTGCAAAGGGACCGGGGAAACCCTGGACAAAAACCACGCGAGCATTTCTTACGAGATAAAAATCCGCTATCGCGCCAGGGGCAAGCGTTAAAGAGGCCCTGAGCCTTACGGGTGCGCCCGCGCCCAGTTGTCCCCCGCGCCCATCTCAACTTCAAGCGGCACTTTAAAGTCGGCGGCCCCCTCCATCTCTTCCTTCACAAGTTTCATCAGGGCCTTCTTCTCCTTGGCGGGGCACTCGAAGACGAGCTCGTCGTGGACCTGGAGTATCATCCTGCTTTTAAAACCCTCCGCTTTGAGCCTGCGGGAGATGTTTATCATCGCAATCTTTATGACGTCAGCGGCCGTGCCCTGAATGGGCGAGTTCATGGCAAGCCTTTCGCCCAACTGCCTCTTGTTCGCGTTCTTGCTCTTCAGTTCCGGCATGGGCCTTTTCCTTCCGAAGACGGTACTGACATATCCGAGCTTTTTGGCCTCAGCGATTATGCCCTCTATGTAAGCCTTAACGCCCGGATGACGCTCGAAATAACGGTTTATGTAGTCCTGGGCCTCTGCCCTCAAGACCCCGAGGGTCTCGGAAAGGCCGAACGACGTTATGCCGTATACCACGCCGAAGTTTACGGTCTTAGCCACCCGCCTCATATCCGCGGTCACCTTCTTTTGAGATACGCCGAAGAGCTCGGCGGCGGTCCTTGTGTGGACGTCCACGCCTTCTTTGAACGAACCGGTAAGGGACTCGTCCCCGCTTAGATGGGCCAGTATCCGGAGCTCGATCTGAGAGTAATCCGCAGAGACAAGCACGCATCCTTTCTCTGCGACAAACGCCTCCCTTATCCTCTCGCCCCAGGGGCCGCGGATGGGGATGTTTTGCAGGTTCGGATTACTGCTTGAAAGCCGGCCGGTGGCCGTGGCAGCCTGATTGAAGGTCGTGTGGAGCCTCCCCGTGGTCGGGTTCAGTAGCCCCGGAAGCACATCGGCATATGTGGCCTTGAGCTTGTAGAGGCTCCGCCAGTTTAAGACCTCCCCCGGAAGCTCGTGCTCTCCTGAAAGCTCCTCCAGCACGCCCACCTCGGTGGAGTAGCCGGTCTTTTTCTTCTTTCCGGGCCTGAGGCCCAGCTGCTCAAAAAGCACCCTGGCAAGCTGTTTGGGGGAGTTTATGTTGAACTCCCCGCCGGCGAGGAAGAACACCCTGTTGCGGATTCCCTCAAGCTCCCGCTCAAGCTCTTTTGAAAGGACATCGAACGCCCCCGTGTCGAGCTTCATCCCGGCCTCTTCGACCTCCGAAAGCACACCCACAAGTGGCATCTCGATATCGAAATACGGAGACTCAAGTCCTTCGTCCTTGAGCTTGCCAAAAAGGATGTCTTTTAGCTCGACCGCGACCGAGGCATGTTCGCATGCGTAGGCGGCCGCGGCATCTATCTTTACTTTCTTAAAACTCTTCTTGCCCGCCACCTCCACGCGCGTCCTCTTCTTTGTGCCAAGGTATTCAAGGCAGATGTTCGCGAAGCTGTGGTCCGGCTTCAGCGGATTGAGCAGATAGGACGCGAGCATAACGTCGTAAAGGGGGCCTTTCATCCGGATGCCCTCTGCCGCGAGTGCTATGGTGTCGGCCTTGAGGTTGTGGCCGACTTTTCGTATGTTTTCGTTTTCCACGAGTGGTTTTATGAGAGAGAGGGCCTCGGCCCTGTCCATCTGCGCGGGCGCGCCCTCGTATTCGTGCCCAACCGGCACGTAGGCGGCGGCGCCCTTCTCCCTGTATAGCGAAAATCCTACCATCGGAGAGCCGACCTCGCCCTGCGCCTCAGGCTCCGTGGCAATGGCGAATTCTTCCCTCAGGGAGCTTAATCGTTCCTTGAGCCTCAGGGGTGAAAAGACCGTCTCGCATTCCACCTTCGGCTGCGCCTCGCCGGGTATGTGCCTCATGAGCGAGGAAAACTCAAACTCCCTGAATAGGCTCATAAGTTCCTGCCAGTCCGGCTCCCCGAGGCGAAGCTCCCCGGGCTCTACCTCCAGCGGCACCTGCCTGTTGATCTCCGCGAGCTTCTTGGACAGCTTTATATCGTCAATGCCCTCCGATACGAGTTTCCTCGTCCTTTCGCGCTTGATCCGCTCAGGGTGGGCGATGAGCTCATCGAGGTTTGAAAACTCCTTCAGAAGCGCGGATGCCGTTTTCTCTCCAATGCCCTTTACGCCGGGTATGTTGTCCGAGGCGTCTCCCATGAGGGCCATGAACTCGGTCACCCTCGAGGGCGGGATGCCGTAGCGCTCCTCTACGTATTCGGCATCCAGCACTCTATCCTTTGCCGGGTCGTAAACCTTAATGGAGTCCGTAAGGAGCTGGAGCATGTCCTTGTCCCCGGTAACGATGAACACCTCGGCCCCCTCCTTCGAGGCCGCATCGGCCAGGGTGGCAAGGACGTCGTCGGCCTCGTAGCCGGGCTTCTCGAATATCCTGATGCCAAAGGCCCTTATGACCCTTTTAACGTGCGGGAACTGGCTTGCCAGGTCGTCCGGGGTCTCGGGCCGGTGGGCCTTGTAATCCTTGTATATCTCGTGCCTTTCGGTGGGATGAGGGGTGTCGAAGGAGACCGCTATAGCGTCGGGGTTTTTCTCCCTGATTATCTTAAGGAGCATGTTCGTGAAGCCGAATATCGCGTTGGTGGGCCTGCCCCCGGAGTCGGTAAGACCCTTTATTGCGAAGAAAGCGCGGTAAACATAGGAGTTTCCGTCTATGAGGAAGAGCTTCATCATAATGAGTTTAGCATAATGAATTATCGAGTTGTCATTGCGGGGAGGAGGGTTTAAAAAATAAGGGTGAAAGTGTTAGATTATCTATGGAACATAACCCGGTTAACCAGGGAGCAGAAATGGAAAAGATACCCATTACGCCCGAGGGCCACAAGAAACTCCAGGGAGAGCTCGACAAGCTCATCAAGGTCAAGAGGCCCGGCAACATACAGGCCATCGCCGAGGCAAGGGCCCATGGGGATATCTCCGAAAACGCCGAGTACCACGCCGCCAAGGAGAGGCAGTCCTTCATCGAGGGCAGGATACGCGAACTGCAGGACAAAATCGCAAGGGCCGAGGTCATAGACCCCTCCAAGATAAAATACGACAGGGCGGCCTTCGGCGCAAAGGTGACCGTGCTCGATCTCGAGACGGACGACGAGCAGGTCTTCATGCTCTTGGGCACCGATGAGGCCGACGCCGTAAATGGGAAAATCTCCATAACCTCCCCAGTGGGCCGGGCCCTGATCGGCAAGGAAGTGGGCGACGTAGCAGTAATAAAAGCGCCCGCAAGGACCATCGAGTACGAGATAACGGAGATAACGTTTGGCTGATGCCCCTGAACTGACGGCAAAACCTGCCGGAACACCAGTGCTTAAGAGACATTTTAAGGCCGAGATAATCGGAAACGTCCCGATCTCGAAGGGGCACTTCCTCCTGGGGTTCCGTACCCCGATGAACACGCAGTCCCCCCTGCCGGGGCAGTTCTACATGGTAGGCACAAGCGGCTCCAACGACCCTCTCCTTAAAAGGCCTTTCTGTTTTTTCAAAAAAAGCAAGAGCATCGT
>DAOUWH010000059.1 GCA_030667205.1 Nitrospirota bacterium | reverse complement strand
GTCATAAAGAGCCTGACAAAAGACTGACGGGCCAACCGCCAGGGGGGCGGACAGAAAACTTCACTATCGGATATAATAGCGGTTAATTATGGACCAGTATGCAACGCCGCGCAAGCACAAGAGGACCCCTTATAACGAGCACGTCCTCATTAACGACAGCATCGAGGTCCTCTGTAACAACATCAGCGAAGGCGGCCTGTTCGTGCACCTGAACAAGGCGCTTCTTCCGGGAAGCACCGTCAGTGTCACGTTCCCCCAAAACGACTTCAAGGTCGAGGCCATGGTGCAGGCCGTGCCCTCGGGAGGCGGTCTGGGGGTGAGGTTCACCTCTCTCAGCCCGGCCGAGCTCGCAATGATCAGGGGAATCATAGAACAGGCCGAGGCCGCGCAGAGCCAGAGGCAGACAAAGCCCACTGTGCTCATAGTCGAGGACAGCAAAAACGTGCGCGAGATCCACCGGCTGGAGCTCGTCGCCCAGGGCTTCGAGGCCATCGAGGCCGCAAGGAGCGAGGAGGCGCTGAGAATACTCGACACCCAGCGGCCTGTCGCAGTTCTCCTGAACCGGAACATGGAAAAAGAGGACGGCTTCAAGGTCCTGGAATCTCTCAAGCAGAGCGGAAGGCTTGCCGGCATCCCGGTGGTGGTCCTGACCTCTACGTTTGACTCCGACGATAAGGCGAAGCTCCGCGAGGCGGGCGCCTCGGCAGTGCTTCCGAAGCTGACGACCACTCCGGGCAAGCTCGTCAGCGTCATCAAGAAACTGGTAAAGGGCTAAGGGTCCTCTATCAGTGTCTTTATCTCATCAAGTAAAGCACCTCTGTTTTCGGGCCTGAGCGTAAAGAGCCTCGCGCCGGGCGTTTTTTTAATGCCTTCGATGAAGGAGTCGCCCTTGAGGGCTATGGTGGCGATAACGGTCTTGCCGGAGGCCATGAGTTTCGTAATCAGTTCCCTGAAGCTCGTGGACATAACCTCCATCTTGCCTATCTCGTCCATTACCACGACCTCCGCCTCATCGAAATGAATACCCTCCAGGAATCGGTTGAAACCTTCGATGTCGACTTTATATTTTCCGACGCGGCGCGGACCCTTGAAGTCAACGTGGCTGAGGATGCTCCGCTGTCCCGATAAACCTATGAGTGAAAAACCCTTGCGGGCGCCGTGCTCTTTTATCTCCTCGGTGTAAAAGCCGGCGGTGCGGGCTGGGGGGATGCTTTCTAAGAGCTTCATTACGAGGGTGGTCTTTCCCGAACGAGGCGGGCCTGTTATCATTACAACACGGGGTCTCAAAGGCTTCTTACTTTTTCTGTGAGGGAGGCTTCTTGCCCTTAGGGGGCCCTTCTTTTTTCACCACCGGGGCCTGCGACTCCTTGACCACGGGCAGCGGGGCTTATTTCCTGACGACGGGAAGATGTTCCTTCTTCTTTATTGCCGGGACGTTGGACGCTTTCTTTTCGCTCATAAAGACCTCGCTCTCTTTCCCCCCTGGAAAAGGGGGATGGAGGGGGATTTGTTCTATTCCTATAAAAGTATCTCGAGGAGCCTGTCGAGTTCCTCCAGGCTGTAGTACTCTATCTCGATACTGCCGCGCTTTCCGCCGTGGCGGAGTTTTACCTTCGTGCCCAGCGAGCGGATGAGTTTTTCCTCGATGTCCCTTACGTGCGGGTCCTGTTTCTTTTTTGCCTTTGATTTCGATGCGGGCCTTTTCTTTGCAAGGGCCTCGGCCTGCCTCACGCTCAGTCCGCCCCGTAGTATCTTGCCCGCAAGCGCGACCTGTGCCGCGCGCCCTTCCATCGAGCACAATGCCCGCGCGTGGCCCATGCTCAGCTCTCCGGAGTTGATGAGCTTTTTGACCTCGGCCGGAAGTTTCAGGAGCCTCATGTAGTTGGCCACAGTGGCCCTGTCCTTACCCACCTTCCCCGCAAGCTTTTCCTGCGTGAAGCCGTATTCCTTCGTGAGTCGCTTGAAGGCCTCGGCGGTCTCGATGGGGCCGAGGTCCTCGCGCTGGAGGTTCTCGATAAGGGCGACCTCGAGGGAGTCCTCGGGGTCGGTCGTGCGCACTATCGCGGGAATCCTCTTAAGGCCTGCGAGCGCGGCGGCCTTGAGGCGGCGCTCCCCGGCGATGAGGCCGAAGGTGCCGTCTCCCGCCCGCGCGACTATCACGGGCTGCAGCA
This sequence comes from Nitrospirota bacterium, assembly GCA_030667205.1. GTDB lineage: Bacteria > Nitrospirota > Thermodesulfovibrionia > Thermodesulfovibrionales > JdFR-86 > DAOUWH01. The sequence continues at coordinate 6,201 of DAOUWH010000059.1, read as the reverse complement.
CGCCCTTTTCCCTAATAGAGGCGGCCAGCTCCCTAAGGGAGTCCTCGCGAAAAACCTTGCGGGGCTGTTCCTTGCCGGGCTGTATCTTTGTTATGTCAAGCTCGATTATCTCGGTCCCCTTGCCGGGGATAAGGGCGTCAAGCCCCCTTCCAAGCGCCGCTTTCACCGCACACCTCCGTTTAAGATCTCCTGTGCGAGGGCAAGATAGCTCTGCGCCCCCATCGAGCGCGAATCGTACAGCAGCACTGGCTTGCCGTGGCTCGGGGCCTCGGCGAGCGTGACGTTCCTCGGTATCACGGTAGTATATACCTGAGGGCCGAAATGTTTTCTTATCTCCCCCGCGACCTGCCGCGACAGCGTGTTGCGCGAGTCGAACATCGTAAGCAGGATGCCCTCGATGTCCAGCGAGGGGTTAAAAGACCCCCGGACGAGCCTGAGCGTGCGGGTGAGCTTTCCCAGGCCCTCAAGCGCATAGTACTCGCACTGCATGGGCACGAGCACCGAGTCCGCCGCCACAAGGGCGTTGAGCGTCAGCAGCCCCAGCGAGGGCGGGCAGTCGATGAATATATAGCGGTACTTCTCGCGCATGTCCCGAAGCTTCTCCAGGAGGGTACTCTCTCTTCCGGCGGCCCCTATAAGCTCTATCTCGAGGCCCAGCAGGTCGTCCGAGGAAGAGACGAGAAACAGATGGTCCACGTTTGTCTCTTGTAAAGCTTCCTCGGCCGTAAGCCGACCGGTCATTACCTCGTAGAGCCCCTCCGCGGCCTCCGCGCCAAGGCCGCTCGTGGTGTTTCCCTGCGGGTCGGTGTCTATTATAAGGATGTCCTCGCCCGCGAGGGCAAGCGAGGCCGCGAGGTTTATGGTGGTGGTGGTCTTTCCGACCCCGCCTTTCTGGTTTGCTATTGCTATTACTTTGCCCATAAGGATAAATCCTAAATTCGAATACCTAAATTCTAAACAAATTTAAAATCCAAACTTGTTATCCCCCGGTGGAAAAGGGGGAATTATTTTTTTAAATATCTATGTTCCGCGCCTCGAGGGCGTGCTTTACGATGAAGGCTTTCCTTGGCTCTACATGGTCGCCCATGAGCACGGTGAATATGTCGTCGCTCTCTATGGCGTCCTCCACCGTAACCTGCAAAAGGGTGCGGCGGTCGCTGTCCATAGTGGTATCCCATAGCTGCCGGGGGTTCATCTCGCCAAGGCCCTTGTAACGCTGGATGTTAAGGCCCTTCTTCGCCGTATCGAGCACAAACTCCAGGAGGGCGCCGGTGCCGTCTATCTCCCTTTCGGCCTCCTTGACAGTCACCATATACGGGGCGTCGCCCAGGTCGCCGAGAGCCGAGTGGAGCTTTGCCAGGTCCCTGTACTCGGGCATCGCGATGAAGCTTACGCCCAGCTTGAGGCGGTAGCTGTTGCGCTGAAGCTGTACCTGGTGGCTTTCGTGCTCTTCGTCGGGCTTAATCTCTCCCACCGAGAGGTCCGGGAGCCTACGGCCCGCTTCCCCGAGGAACCCGGCGAGCTTCTTTTTGTCCCTGAGGGTCTCCTTGCCCACCTCGCTCTCGAGCATGAGCCTTACGAGCTCGGGGTCCCAGCGCCTTCTTTCGAACCACCCAAGGAGATTTTCGAAGTCTTCCAGCCGCTTCAGGTGCGGAAGGAGGGCCTTGCCTTTTGCGGATTTGCCCTTTACGCGGAGCGCAAGCTCCTCGGCGGCAAGCTCAAAGAGCATGTCCGTCAGTTCGGCGTCGTTCTGGAGGTAGCGCTCGGTCTTGCCCTTTTTGACCTTATAAAGAGGGGGCTGGGCGATGTACAGATAACCCCTCTCGATAATCTCCGGCATCTGCCTGAAGAAGAACGTCAGAAGCAGCGTCCTTATGTGCGCGCCGTCTACGTCGGCGTCGGTCATGATGATTATCTTGTGGTAGCGGGCCTTCTCTATCTTGAAATCTTCCTTGCCGATGCTCGTGCCGATGGCCGATATCAGGACCTTTATCTCCTCGGAGGCAAGCATCTTGTCAAAGCGCGCCTTCTCCACGTTGAGTATTTTTCCCCTGAGGGGCAGTATCGCCTGGTAGCGGCGGTCCCTGCCCTGCTTTGCCGAGCCCCCGGCGGAGTCGCCCTCGACGATGAAGAGTTCGCTTAGGGCGGGGTCCTTCTCGGAGCAGTCCGCAAGCTTACCCGGAAGCATCGTGTCCTCAAGCGGCCCTTTTCTTCTGGCAAGCTCGCGTGCTTTTCTGGCCGCCTCTCTTGCGCGCGAGGCCTGCACAGCCTTTTCAAGTATCTTTCTCGCCACTGAGGGGTTTTCCTCGAAGTACTGCCCCAGCTGGTCGTTTACGATGGACTCCACGATCCATTTAACCTCGGAGTTGCCGAGCTTCATCTTGGTCTGCCCCTCGAACTGGGGGTTCGGCAGCTTTACGCTTAGCACGGCGGTAATGCCCTCGCGGATGTCGTCGCCGCTCAGGCTCTCCTTTAACTTCATGGAGCCTGCGTAGTTGTTGGCCGTGCGCGTAAGGGCGGACTTAAAGCCCACCAGGTGGGTGCCTCCCTCGCGGGTGTTTATGTTGTTTGCGTAGGTATATACCTGCTCGGCGTAGGAGTCGTTGTACTGCAGGGCAAGCTCCACGGAAACGCCGTTCTTCTCGCCCGTAATGTAGACGGGTTTTGGATGAAGCGGGGTCTTGTTCTTGTTGTGGTGCTCGACGAAGGAGACGATGCCCCCCTCGTAATGAAATTCGTTCCTGCGCTCGGTGCGCTCGTCCTGTATGGTAATCCGGAGGCCGCAGTTCAGGAAGGCAAGCTCCCTGAGGCGCTTGCTCAGGGTCTCGTAGCTCAGCTCCGTGGTCTCGAACACCTCGCTGTCGGGCATGAACGTAACGGTGGTGCCGGTCCGCTTGGTCTTGCCGGCTACCTCGAGCTTGCCGATGGGCCTGCCGCGCTCAAAGCGCATCTGGTAGAGATGTCCGTCCTGCCTGACTTCAAGCTCAAGCCACTCCGATAGCGCGTTTACCACCGAGACGCCGACGCCGTGCAGGCCGCCGGATATTTTGTATGCCTTGTTTTCGAACTTCCCCCCGGCGTGAAGCTCGGTCAGGACTATCTCGGCCGCCGAGCGCCCCTTGGGGTCGCCCTTGTGCGTTCCGGTGGGGATGCCCCTGCCGTCGTCGGTCACGGTGCAGGAGCCGTTCCTGCGGATTATCACTTCGACATTATTGCAGTAGCCCGCCATGGCCTCGTCAACGCTGTTGTCGACTACCTCGTAGACGAGGTGGTGCAGGCCCTCCGGGCCGGTGGTGCCGACATACATCGCGGGCCTTTTTCTTACAGCGGAGAGGCCCTTCAGTATCTTTATGTCCTCCGCTGTGTAGGTGTCTTTTTCTGCCTTTGCCATAGTCTCCCCTGCCGTTGATTTTTTGTCAAAAGCGTATCTATATATTTTACCTTATTTGGGCTGAAAAATGTTGGAAAAATGCGGTTTTAAGGCGTTGAAATCGTTGCAAATTTCAGGCCTCCGCCGAGGCTCGGAGGGAGGCCCGGGAAAAGGGGCTTTAAATGGGGTCAAAAATGCGCTCAGAAAGCGCAAAAAAGGCGTTCCGGAAGCCGTGGCGTTATTAGCCCTTGACATTTAGCCCCGATACGCATTAAATATGCCTACCGGAAGGGCTTTTTGGTTTCTGCACGGTAACGGGGGGAACAATGAAAAGAGGACCATTCATCTCAGGCGTCAGTCTTTCAAGATTACTTTTCATATCTCTGCTCTCCTGTTTTGTCCTGTTTATTGGATGCGCCAAGGACGATGATGAAGAGAAGCGCCTGGAACAGGCACAGAAGATAATGGAGGAATATCAGGAGAAATTAGATGAAAGGATGCTGGAGGAGGCCGAGAAACGGGGGATAGGGAAAGAAGTCCGTGAAATGGTCGAGGCAAGAAAAGAACGAGAGAGAGAAAGAATAGAGAAAGAGGAAAAAGAGATTAGAAAGATACTCGGCGAGCCCGGGAAGCCGATAGAGGACAAATATCTCGAAGAACTGTTCGCGCCTGAGTTTCCATATGAAAGCATAAATATAGTTGAGAAGGCAGACGGCTCAAGATACATCATCGTAGATGCTGAAAAGAAAATAAGACTAAAACAGAAGACCCAGTACGTATTTGAGACCCTTTTAGGCAGGGGAGTTAGTGTTTACAGAATAATAGACGGCCATACCGGAGATATCAGAGATTTCATACTAACAATTGTACGAAAAACCGAGACGCCCGGTGTAATTGAATATTCGGAAGATCGTCTCTATACGTTTCATAAGCCCGAAGGATATAAATACTATATAAAAGAGGGCGTGAGAGAGGCACTGAAGTTCAAAGGCGATAAAATCATGATAGAGATATCCCCCAAGTTCGGGCATGAATTCAAGAGAAAAATCATCTATCCCGAGAAAGACGCGGAAGGCCCCGAGCCGCAAGACCTTAAACGGATGCTTGAGACCATTACGAGATATCCAAATTCCAGGAGAACAGGATTCCGCACGGGAATAGATGGTAGTCCTGTCATCATAGAATACGTCACTGAGGACCCTCTGGAAAAAGTGATAGAGTTTTTTGTCAGCAAGAAAAAGGAATACTACGATAACAATCCGCATATGAAGACGGACTCTTCTTACAAAAAAGGGAGGGAAGAATACTATTTTTCAACTCATTTGCAGTTTTACAGAATGTTCGGGATTAATGATATAGGGGGGGGTACCAGGCCTCGCAATTATCGATTCAAAACGTAATAAATCTGTAGACGTACGTATTAAACAGAGTGCAAATGCGAATCTTAAGGACTATGTATCAATAGAGATTAAAGGGGGGAGGCTGAAGTCGGATGAAACAAATAATTAAATCGCCACGATATTTAATTTTAATCGCAATAATATTAATACCCACCTTATTGTATGGTTTGGGAACTATAGGTCACATTGGCTCTGCCGAGGATATACTTGAAAAGGCCGGAAATGGCAAAAAAGGCGTCCCGGAATCGCTCCGGGACGCCTTTTAAATGCGGTTCAATTGTAAGCGCTATATCCTCATGGGCATGGCCACGCAGCGGTAGGTCTCGTCGCCTTCCTCTTTAAGGAGCGTGGGGCTTAACGGGTCCTGAAGCTCGAACAGCACGTTGTCGGCGCTCATGGCCTGGAGCACGTCCAGCAGATAGCGCGCGTTAAAGCCCACGGCCATGCCTTCGCCCTGAAACTCCACGGGCACGGTGTCGGTGGCCTCGCCGATGTCGGGGTTGGAGCTGCTTAAGGTCATGGTGCCGCTTTCGAGTTCGAGCTTCACGGCGTTTGAGCGCTCGCGGCTCATGATGGAGACCCTTCTGAGGGCTTTAATAAAGGCGCCCCTGTCGGCCTTGAGCTTCTTTTCGTTCTTCGCGGGGATGACCTGCATGTAGTCGGGATATGTGCCCTCGATGAGCCGGGCCAGGAACTCTATGTCGCCTATCCTGAACAGGATGTTGTTCTTCCCGATGAGCATCATCACGGTGCCTTCGGCCTCTCGCCCCGGCGAGTCGCCCTGGGCGACGAGGAATTTTCTCAGCTCCGAGACGGTCTTTCTGGGCACGATGATCTTTGTCTCCTCCGTTGCCGAGGGCGCCTCGCTCTCTATCACCGCCATCCTGTGCCCGTCGGTGCCCACGATGGTTATCTTGCCCCCGGTGATGTGAAACAGGAGTCCGTTTAAGGTGTACCGGGTGTCGCTCTCTCCGGCGGCGTAGATGGTCTTCTCTATCATCTTCGCAAGCGAGGCGGGCTCAAGCCCTATCTCTTTTGCGTCTTCCATCTCGGGCCATGACGGAAACTCGTCCGGCGGCAGGCAGGCAAGCCTGAAGCTGGACTTCCCGGCGCTCACCCGTATCCATTCTGAGTCCTCGGTCTCGATGGTCAGGTCGCCGTCGACCTCCTTGACTATCTCAAAGAGTTTTCTTGCCGGTATGCAGAGCCTGCCCTCCTCGGCCACTGCCAACTCGATGGGCTCCCTGAGGGCGGTCTCGATGTCGGTGGCCGTTATGGCGGAGCCTTTCTTCTTTGCGTCGAGCAGAAAGTGGCTCAGAATTGGCATCGTATTTCTCTTTTCGACTATGTTCTGGATGTTGGAGAGCCTATCCAGCAGTTCCTGCCTCGTTACGGTGAGCTTCATATTCCCGTCCTCCTATGCCTTAATAT
>DAOUWH010000073.1 GCA_030667205.1 Nitrospirota bacterium | reverse complement strand
TCTTCTTCATTTCGTTGGGGTCTATGTATGCGAGGTGTATTGTCCTTTGCACAAGCGCCGCGGTCACTTCCTCGGTCCTCTCGCGCTGTGCCGTCTCTTTTGCGATTTTGGTGAAGACGGCCGTTGACGCGATGGTCATTATATTGCCCTCTATTTGCTTATCCAGGCTGTTGGTTGCGAGTATTATGTCGAGGGCCTGGTCCCAGGGGACGTCCATGAGCTTGAGGGTTGTGCTGCCTTTTACCCCGGGGTGTATGACCACGTTGTAGCCGCTTACGTCTCCGATGAACCTGAATATCGGAATTATGTCGGCATTCTGGAAGTCCAGGGAAATGATCTTGCCGGTGTATTTGCGGCCCTCCTCTTCGGGCTCCGCCTCGCCAGGAAGAGCGGCGGCTTCCGCCGCAGGGGCTTCTTCGGCAACTTCCGCCTCGGTCGGCATAACCTCAAGCGTCTCATCGGCAGGAAACGCGATTACAACGGTATCGGCCACGGTGGATGCCGCAAACGGCACTTCTCCCTTAAGGTCGATGATAAGCCTTGCCTTGCCGTCGTAGGGGCCATAGCGTATTGCCTTTACCGGCGATACTACTGCGGCCGGTATCGCGGCGGCCATGGCCACGCCCGGCACGTCCACGATTATGCGACTCTTGAGGGTGTACACATCCGGCGACATTGCCCCATCGCCCTTGATAACGAGGTTTATCATGCCGCCGGTATAATCGAAGTCGATATTGGTAATCCTCGTTGCAGGTGCAAGGGGCTCCTGCGCCTCTTCCACCACCCCGGAGGCTTGCGCTACTGTCATCTGCCGAGGCGCTTCCGCTTCCTCTCTCTTAACCTTGATTAGCAGGGAATTATCGGTCTTGACAGACTCTATATCATAGGGGGCATCCATGAGTATCTCAAGCCTTGCCGTAGCCATCGGGGTTCTGGTCCCCGACACATTGATTTCCGCAATGCCCGCCTTGTCGGAGGCGATTTTGCCGACGAAGGCGCCGACACTAACGTCCGGCAGGTCAACTGCCACTATAAAGGGATCGGAGGGCTTGTATGCCGTATACGTAAAGTCGCCGCTGATTTGGAGTTCAACGGCATCGTCCATTACGTTTATGGCCGTAATTTCAGGGACGGCGGCCGCCGAAGCCTCCTTTTTGCCTGCGGTCGTTGCCGCACATATGGCCAGAGTTGTGAACAGCAGAAATAAAAATATATGAAATGCCCTTTTTCTCATTGCCCCTCCTCTTTACGTAGCCTGAGATATGTGTCCTCAGACCTCATCTGACCTCTGAAGTCAGGCTTGAATTCTCTAATTAAAACCGCATCATCGAGAATGCTGTGCACCGTGCCCTCGTGGATGCCGATTGTCATTCCTTCTTTAATCGTATAGTACTTCCCGTCGGGCAGCCCGACGAGCGCGTAATTGTCCTTTACGTCTGATATTATGGCGATGACCCTCATCTGCGAGAGGTCAAAGTCCTCGACGGGAAACAGGCCTTTCTTTCTCTTTTCCCTTGCCAGCCTGGCTGCCTCGAGCAGCGACACAAACGGGTCGCGACGCCCTTTAGCTTCGTATATGTACCCTCTTTTTTCAATCGCGGCCTTCTCCTCGGGCTCGTCCTGGGCCATGACGGCCTCGTCCTGGGCCATGACGGCCTCGTCCTGGGCCATGACGGGAATACCTGTGAGAAGGGTCCCTGCAATCAATATAATCCATATAGTCGGCCATTTCATCATTGGCCTCCCTCGGGGATTGCGGTAAATGTCACTGCCGAGAAGCTGACGCTGAGTGATGCTTCGTCGCCCTTGAGGGTTGGGCTACCCATGTTGATGTTGTTGACGTTAACGATCCTGTCCAGCTGGGTAAGGCTGCTGAAGAAGCGCCCGAGCCGGTGATAGCTGCCGGTGAGGCTTATCGATACAGGCACTTCGTACACAATGCCGCTTGAGTGCCTTCGCTTGCTTGCGGGGTTCCAGTTCAGTATCTCAAGCTCCGCCTCCCGGCCAAGGTCTGCTATCTGTTTAAGGAGTGAGGATATCTCCTTTTCCTCGGGAAGATATTGTTCGAGAGCTTTAAGCTCTGCCCTGATACGCTTGTTTTCGGCCTTCAGCTGGTCCAGCCTCTGCACCATGCTCTGGCTTTTGGATATGTCCTGCTCCTGTTTCGCAATCTCCTTCCTGAGAACCTCTATCTGGTCTTTCTTGGGAAGGATGACGAAGTAGACTATCAGTACGACCAGGATCACCGAAGGCACTATGGCCACGGCGATGCGGACAGGCTTGGGGAGGTTGCTGATGTCTATTTTTGCCATTATGCCGCGACCTCTACTGTCAAATTGAAGGTATACGTTTCCACAGTGCCTTTCATCTGGCGGGAGGTCCCCTGAAGGTTAACGTTATCGAAGAAGCCCGAGGCCTTGAGGTTTTGCACGAATGTGACGATATCGGTGTTTGAGAACCCGACCCCGGAAATGGTTATCCTTTTGCCGGTTATATTCATTGATATAATCCATATGCCGTCAGTCAGGCTAGTGCTCATTTCATCGAGGGTCCTGACCGGGATGCTCTGGTTTTCGGTAAGCTGTTTGATGATATCCTTACGCTGGGTGACCTGCTGGTTGAGGCTTTCGAAATTTTTGACCTCTGCTACTTTCTTTTCGAGTTCTTTAAGCTTCTCGGCGTTGGCCTTTTTCTGGTTCTCGAGGTCTGTAACAGTTGCCGCTATGGATTTATAAGCGAAGAGCACGCCGATGCCCGACACCAGCAGGATAAGCACTGCAGCTATTAAGAAAGGCGGAACGGGCTTTGCCTTTTTCTTACGCTTGACCGGAATTAGATTAATCTTGATCATCTGTCGCCCGGCCTCCTGAGGGCAAGACCGACCGCAATGGCCGCCATGCAAGAGACGTCTTCGATATATCCGATATCGAACTTGCCCGGAACATTGATGTTTTTGAAGGGCTCGGCCACCTTGACCTCAAGCCCGCTTGTCTCGGCCAATATCGTGGGGAAATCCTTTATGAGTGCGCCGCCTCCGCTTATAATTATCTCGTGTATGTCTTCCTGGTAGGCGGTGCTCCGGAAATAGTCGATGGAGCGCAGTATCTCGCTGGCTATCTCGTCCGAGGCCGGGCGCATTGAGGAGTCCGCGGCCTTCACCTCTACGTTTTCGAGGGCCTCTCCCCTTTTGAGCCTCTCGGCGTCCTCGAAGCCGAGGTCGAACTCTTTCTGGAGGGCCTCGGTATGAAGTGCGCTTCCCACGGCGCTGTCGCGGGTGAAGACGGACGTCCCGCCCTTAAGCACGTTGAGGTTTATCGTGCTTGCGCCTATATTTACCAGCGCTACGCTTCTGTCGGGATCTATCTCGTAGTTAATCTCGTACATGTTGCTCAGGGCAAAGGCGTTGACGTCCACCACCACGGGGGTAAGCCCCGCCTCGGTCACGACCGCGGTGTACTCGTTAATGATGTCCTTCTTTACGGCCACGAGCATTACGTCCATCTGGCCCGGTTCCTCGGAAGGCCCCAGTATCTGAAAGTCTATCGCAACGTCATCGATGTCAAAAGGCACATATTGTTCTGCCTCGAACTTTATGGATTCGGTGAGTTCATCCTCGGACATCTCGGCCACGAGGATGCGCCTTATGATGACCGATGCGTGCCCGGCAATCCCGATACTGGTCTGTTTTGCCTTTATTTTTGCTTTTTTCAGGACTTCCTTGATGGATTCCACAAGCCTTAAAGAGTCGATTATGGAGCCCTCAACTATCAGCTCCGGAGGCAGCTGAAGCATCTCGAGGTTCTCAAGCTCGTAGCCGCCTTTCTTCTCTTTCAGCTGCACCACCTTCAGGTAGCTTGAGCCGATGTCGAGACCGATTATGCCTTTTCCACCTAAAAACATACCTTATAATTATTAACAGAATTCTCCAGACTTGTCAAGTATTTTATTAATTAAATCGAACATTTGGAATTGTAAACTTAAAAGGTTGGTTTAAGATTTAACGTGGAGCAGGCGTTTCACCTTTATTTTTTTGTCCGAGACTTCCCCTATTGCGAACGTCTCACCATGTGGGTCCCTAAGCCTAAGGCACTCCCCGGCAGGGGCATTTCTCACTATGGGGGTGCCGTTTAACGCGAGGGAAAATTCCTTTGAATTCAACGTGATTTCAGTAAGGTGTCTCAGGGCCGAGTCTATGGAGTGTACTGCGCTGTGACCCGGATGCAGTTCATCCGGGAGGGCGGCGTCCTCGGCCCTAAAATGTCCTATCCTGAGCCTCCTCAGGCCGGTGATATGCGCGCCTGTGCCGAGGCCGGCTCCGATGTCGTCGGCCAGGGTCCTGATGTAGGTGCCTTTTGAGCATGTTATGCGAAGTTCAAGGAGCGGGGGTGCAAACCCCGTAAGCTCAAGCTCTGATATGCGCACCTTCCTCGGAGGCCGTTCAACCTCAATCCCCTTGCGGGCAAGCTTGTAAAGCGGCGTGCCGGAGCGCTTGAGGGCCGAGTACATGGGCGGTACCTGCTCTATGTCGCCCCTGAACCCCTCGAGCACTTCCTCCACCTGCGACTCTGTTACGGAGAAGTCTTCCACCCTCTCCACAACGATGCCTTCGGCATCGAGCGTGTCGGTGCGTTCGCCGAGCTTCAGGGTAGTGGTGTATTCCTTTTCGAGGTCCAGAAGATAGCCGCTTATCTTTGTGGCCTCGCCCAGGCAGACCAGGAGCACGCCCGTTGCGATTGGGTCGAGTGTGCCCGCGTGCCCGGCCCGCTTTGCGGTAAGGGCCTGCTGGGCAAGGACCATCGCCTTGCGGGATGTGAGCCCCGCGGGCTTGTCAAGGTTTACGACAACGTGCATCTTGATATTTTAACAGCGGCCCGAGGGCCCTTTCCACCCACCCCCTACCTCACGTAGTAGCCATGGAGGGTGTAGATAAAGTGCCCGGTGACCGTCAGGGAGTTCGTATCCCAGTCCTCCGGAAGCGGCCAGTAGGGCGCGCCGTCGCGGAGCGCTTCCATCGCGGCCCTGTCAAGGAGGCGATGCCCCGAGGTCCTCAGTAGTTCCACCGCGCCAAGGGTGCCGTCCTTCCTGATAACGAACCGTATCAGGAGGTCTCCGTAAATCCCCTTCGAGGCGGCCTCGGGGGGATATTCCCAGACGTACTCGATTTTCTCCTTCAGTTTCAGCATATAGCTGTAGTGGCGGAGTTCCCTGGTGTCGAAGGTAACAGAGCTGTCCGGCGGGGAGGGTTTTTTGTACTTTTTGAGGACCCCTGCCAGCACCTCGGGGTCGAAGAGCCGCCTGCCCGGGACGGCGGATGCGTCCTCCTCTGGCGGGGAACTCTCTTCTGGCTGACGCCCCTCCGTTAACGGTGGTTCCGTGGAATCTTCCGGAACCGGCTCGGGGACCTGAACAGCCGGGGCCTGCTCCTCCATGAGATGCTCAGGAGCAGGGGCCCTTTTTGCTACCCTTGGGAGTGGTTTTTTAGCCGTTGGCTTTTCCCTCTCGGGCGCGGGAGGTTTTATGGCCGGGGCCTCACGGAATAACTTGACAATATAGGGGGAGGGCACGGGTTCACGGCGCTCTGCCCTGGGCGCAAGCCAGTACAAGACGCCCCCGGCCACAAGGTGCAGCGCGACGGACAGGACGATGAACTTGCCGAGGCTTGATGTTTGGGTCTTTAATTTCATAACAGGGATGAAGACGGCTCCCTTAAGCGAGCGAGGAGACGGAGTTTGCTTTCCCGTTAAGAATGCTTTTTGGCCGGCATCCTTACGGTCAGGACCGGACACGGGGCCTGTCGTACGACCCTCGATGCGGTGCTTCCGAACAGCACCCTGTTGATGCCGCTCCTCCCGTGAGTGCTTATAATTACAAGGTCTATCCCGTTTTGGTTCACGAAGTTGACGATTTCCTCCGAAGGCATGCCTGTTTTGAGGGCCTTTTCGATTTCGGGCAGGCCGCTTAAGTGCTTTTGGGTGAACCTCTCAAGCTCTTCCTCCGCGCTTGAGCGCAACTCCGAGTAAAAGGTCTCCATGTCTATGCTCGGCACATGCCAGCCCGAGGCCCTTGCTATATCGTAAAGCACATGGAGGACATAGACCTTCGAGCCGTACTTTGCGGCCAGGTCGGCCACATAAGGGACCGGGGCGGTTGCGCCTTCGGAGAAATCCGTGGGGAAGAGAATCTTTTTAAACATCGCCGCCGCTTCTTCTTAAAAACTCCGCAGCGTCCTCGGGCGAGGTCGGGACTACGTAAAACCCCGAGCCCCATTCAAACCCCGCGGCCCTCTGCAGTCTGGGCACCACTTCGATGTGCCAGTGGAAGTCGTCCCCCAGGGTATGCCAGTGGTCGCGCCTGGGAATCCTGTTCGGGGCGGTGTGCACGACGTAGTTGTAAGACGGATTGTTAAGGGCCGTCCTCATCCGCTTTATCGCAGACGCGAGCACATGGCTCAGGTCGTCTATCTCATCGAGGCCTGCGTCCTCGAAGGCGCACCTGTGTTCCTTCGGGACGATCCAGAACTCAAACGGGAACTTGGGCGCATAGGGGCAGAAGGCGACAAAACGTTCCGTCTCGATTATCACCCTGGAGCCCACCCTGAGTTCCTCCTCCAGTATGTCGCAGTATATGCAACGCTCCTTGTAAGCGTAATACGACTTTGCGCCGTCAAGCTCGGCCTTCATCCTCAGCGGTATCACGGGCGTGGCGATGATCTCCGAATGCTGGTGCGTAATGCCCGAGCCGGCCGCGCTCCCGGAGTTCTTGCACACGAGGACATACCTTATTCTTGCGTCCTTCTGTATTTCGATGACCCTGTGCTTGTAGATCTCAAGGATGTTTTTGACCTGCCCGGCGCCCATGTCCTCGGGCCTTGCGTTGTGCTAGGGGGTCTCGATGATTATCTCGTTTGCGCCTATGCTGTTCATCGCGTCGTACATCCCGAGGCCCCTTCTTCCGAGGTCTCCCTCGGGAATGAGAACCGGCCTGAAACTCTGGATGACCCTGGCCTGCCAGGCCCCGTCGTCCTGCCTTACGGCCAGTATCTCCGGCGGGGTTTCGGCCTCACGGCCGGCACAGCGCACACATGTATCTTCCTGTGGGGGAGGGGGAAGGGGGG
>DAOUWH010000215.1 GCA_030667205.1 Nitrospirota bacterium | reverse complement strand
GAAAGACACGTGAAAGAACCATTCGCCCCACCACAGGCCTGCGTTCACCCTGAAAAGCCTGCCTAAAAACACTATGTCCAGTACGGCGCTCGGGAGCCCCCTCTTTTCTTCGCCCGTTCCAGGGCTCCCGCCTTGCGCCCTTGCCCAGAGAATGAAGCGCCATACGACCCTCCACAGGAATACCGCTCCTGACACATAAAATGCTATGGCAAGCGCTATCCCCATAGTCGATCCGGCCAACCCCGCACCTATCGTTTGTTCGCCTTCTTGATATCTCAGCTCTCCTCAATAAAGACTATACTTGCATTCTTTGGGAGGCACAAGCCCGCCTCCACTTCCAGGGCCTTAAGGATGCCGCTCGGAACAGGACAGGCAACATGCTGCAGGCACCTGGAGGCCGACCTGTATACCGGGTTGTCCAGAAGCCTTATGAATGCGGCCATCATGTCGAGCTCGACCACTTCTTCCTGCATCCGCGCCACCATCTCGCAGTCGGAGACCAGAACCAGACGGATGTTCCTGCCCTTGCCCTTTACGGCCTTTATTCTGGTCCTAAAACCGCATATTCCTGACGTCACTTCAACTTCCGTGCTCATCCTTTGACCTTGACCGGCGCGCCGCGCTCATCGAGCATCTTCTTCAGGTTCGTAAACTTGTCCTTCATGTGCGGGATGTGCATGGCCCTCATGAATTCCCTCTCGAACTCCGGCTCGACGGCGATCTCCACGAACTCAAGCCACCGCGCCCTCTCCCGGGCCTCCTTGCGCTTGCCGATGTTCAGGAGGGCCATCAGGGCCCCGTCGCCGGCCGCGTTTCCGATTGCGTAGACCTTTTCTATGTCGCAGTCCGGGAACATCCCAAGAGTCAACGCCGACTCCTTGTTGATATAGCTTCCAAAAGCTCCGGCCAGCATCACCCGGTCAAGCTTCTCTATTCCCATCTTCTTCATCATCAGCTTCGCGCCCGCATAGAGCGCGCCCTTAGCGAGCTGAAGCGCCCGGATGTCGGACTGGGTGACGGTTATGTCCGAACCTATCGAGGTCTCGTTAGCCCAGGCCAGAACATATTCGGGCTTCCCGTCGGCACCTTTTCGCACCCTCGGGGTATCCAGATCGGGCACGAACCTGCCTGACTTGTCGATAATGCCCCCCTTAAACATCTCTGCGGCTACGTCGATGATGCCTGAGCCGCAAATGCCCTTTGCGTCCACCTTCTCTATGTGCGTGTGCCAGTCGGCCTTGCCTATGACCTTGTATCTGGGCTCTTTTGTCTCAGGGTCTATCACGACCCTCTCAATGGCGCCCGGAGCCGCCCTCATCCCGAACTTTATCTGAGCGCCCTCGAAGGCCGGGCCGGTGGCGCACGAAGTGGAGCACAGGGAATCGCGGTTGCCAAGGAGCAGCTCGCCGTTGGTCCCGATGTCGATAATCAGAACCTTCTCGTCCTGGTTATAAGGTTCCTCGGCGATGAGAACTCCGACGTTGTCCGCCCCCACGAAGCCCGCCTCCAGGGGCAGCACGTGAATGTAGGAGGCCCTGTTTATGTTAATGCCCAAGTCCCTTGCCTTTATGTTGATATCGTTCTGTATCGCCGGTATGAAAGGGGACCGCCCGATGTACTCGGGGTTGAACCCGAGGAAAATGTGGTGCATGGCCGTGTTGAAGACCACCGTCATGTCAGTAATGGATTCGGCTCCGGCCGCGCCGTTTGCCTTGAGGTCGGCCGTTGCCTTGTCAATGAGCTCGTTTATGCCGGAGATAATGGCCTCCTGCATCGTGTCGAGGCCGTCATCGTTGGTCATGGCGTAGGTTATCCTGGACATTACGTCTTCGCCGTAGGGAACTTGCGGGTTCATCATGGACTCGGTGGCCACGACCTTTCCCGTGGACATATCGCAGAGATAGGCGGCCACCGTCGTGGTGCCGACGTCCACGGCCAAACCGTAATTGACTTCCACGAAACCCGGCTCGACCTTTACTATCTCCTGGCCCATCCACACAGATACGGTCGTCTTCCAGTCGCCCTTTCTCAGTGTGTCCTGCAGGTCCACGATGACCGGATAGTCCACGGTCAGGCCGCTGAGGCCGTATTCCTCCTGCATAAACTTCTTGAGCCTCTCCATATCGCTCATGGTGAGGTCGTGCAGCGTCGGCTTCTGGAGCTCAACGAAATATTTCCTTACCGCCGGGTCAAGGGCAATGCTTATTTCTTTTGCGGTCTTTCTCACTATCTGCTTGCCGGCCCTCGACTTCTCGGGAACGAATATCTTCACGTCGCCGTGCAAATACGTGGAGCAGGCCAGTCGCATATTGGGCCCGTCGCCGTGCTTAATGAATTTCCCTTCCCCCTCGGAAAACGGGCTAAGGTGAGCCATCCTGGAGTCTATCGCGTCTTTTTCGAAGTAGCCCTCGTCGATTCTCACTTTGCACTTTCCGCACGTGCCCTTTCCGCCGCAAATGCCCTCCAGATCCACGCCCAACTGCTGTGCGGACTCCATAAGGGTCTTACCTTCGTGTACGTCGCCCCTTCTCCCGGAAGGCTGAAATATTACTTTATATTTTTTGCTCATTCTCCACCCTCCGCTGTGACTACGACAGTGCTGGTGTCCTCCTCCGGCCTTCTCCTGCCGTACGGGCAGATGTTTATACAGAAGCCGCAGTTGGGTTTGCCAGCCACAGCTTTGGAGGTTTCCTTATAGGAGACGCATTTTGAAAAATCAATAAGTTCCGGAAACGGATTCTCCCGCGACCATTCTTCGCCGGAGAGTGCCCCGGAGGGACACAGATGTACGCAAAGTCTGCACTGGCCGCACAGGCTTTCCTCGATTGGGGAATCCGGCTCAAGGGGCGCATCGGTAAGCACGGTTACAAGACTGAGCCTCGGCCCGTAGCTGGGGCTTATGAGAAGCCCATTCCTGCCGATCCATCCCAGGCCGGAGCACGTGGCCGCCACCTTGTGACTGAAGAGCTTGTACAGCTTGGAGATGAAGGTGCCGTTTATCCTGTCGGAATCGGGAGGTATGCACAGGAACCTGAACCCCTCACCCCTTAAAAATCTCTCCGCTTTCTTCTGAAGTTTTCCAAGAATCCTAAGGGTATCGGCGTTGAGGGTCCGGT
>DAOUWH010000164.1 GCA_030667205.1 Nitrospirota bacterium | reverse complement strand
TTTGGGGCTGGTTTCGCTGTGGCCTTTGGAGCTGGTTTCGCTTCGGCCTTTGGAGCTGGTTTCGCTTCGGCCTTTGGAGCTGGTTTCGCCTTGGCTTTTGGAGCCGGTTTCGCTGCCTTTTTTGCGGCTTTCTTCGGCGGGGCGGCCTTCTTGAAGACCTTTCTGAGCTTCTCGACTGTCTCCTCGTCAATGCTCGAGGAGTGTTTTTTGTCCTTTATGCCGAGTCTTTCAAGCTCGGCGAGGACCTTGGTGTTTGTTGTCTCAAGTTTTTTTGAAAGTTCGTTAATCCTCATTTTAGCTCTAAGTGCTTAAAACTCCCTCCTAACTGGCTTGTAAGAATCCACTTAAAATGGTATCATAAAAAACGTTTGTAAATCAATTGGGTGCAAAAGAGGAGGCGGAGTTGGCTACCTGTCATGTCTGTGGAAAAGGAAAGACCGTTGGCAATAACGTAAGCCATGCCAACAACAGGACAAAAAAAGCAATATACCCCAACATCCAGAGGATGAGGGTCGTCATAGACGGAAGAAGGCAGAGGGCCTACGTATGCACCCGTTGCCTGCGTTCGGGGTTTGTAGAGAAGGCAGTCTGATGTGGAAAGGGCCGGCTCGGCATTAGGCCCCCTCATAAAAGACCTCGGGCTTGAGGACTCCCTCAGGCTCTACCGCATAAAACAGTCCTGGCAGGAGACGCTTGGCCAGCCGCTTTCGCTTCACACCGCGCCTTCCGGGCTAAAAGGAGGTCTGCTCTATGTAAGCGCCGAGACCCCGGCCTGGCTCCAGCAGACAGGCTACTACAGGGCGCAGGTCCTTGAGAAACTCGCCCGCTTCGGGGTAACGGACATAAGGCTTAAGCTCGGAAGGGTTGACTCCCCCGCTGTCAGGAAACCCTTTAAGGAAAGACCCCCCACCGAACCGGACCCCGAGTTGCTTGATGAACTCGTCTCCCCGATAGGGGACGAAGACGTAAAAGAGGCCGTCCGCCGCGCGGTGCAGAAGTCTTTAAGCCGCCCTGAAAGAAAGCCCCGGTAACACCCGCTACTTTTTCACATTAATTTCATATTTCTCCCCTATACTAATAACTGGAGAATAAGGCTTCCTGAGCGGAGGAAAATATGATAGATAAAATAGTAATAACAGCGATTCTGGCTGGAATGGTGGTAATAGCCATGCACACAGGTGCACAGGCAGAGAACAAATTGGAAAAGGCGGTATTCGCCGGAGGGTGTTTCTGGTGCATGGAGCACCCTTTCGAAAAGATAGACGGCGTAAAAGAAGTGATCTCCGGCTACATTGGTGGACAGAAGGAAAATCCTACCTACAAGGAGGTCTCCGCGGGCACGACAGGCCATGCCGAGGCCGTGGAGATAACCTATGACCCTTCAAAGGTCTCCTATGAGGAGCTCCTTGAGGTCTTCTGGAGGCAGATAGACCCCACCGATGCGGGCGGGCAGTTCGCCGACCAGGGAACGCAGTACCGTACGGGCATCTTCTACTTCACCGAGGGGCAGAAGGCCCTCGCCGAGAAGTCCAGAGAAGAGCTTGCGAGGTCCGGAAGGTTCTCTAAACCCTTAGTTACGGAGATACTGCCGGCCGGGAAATTTTACCGGGCCGAGGACTACCACCAGGACTACTACAGAAAAAACCCCATACGCTACAAGATATACCGCTACGGCTCGGGCCGCGACAAGTTTCTTAATAAGGTGTGGGGGGATGAGAAGGAATCGCATAAGCCCGGGGGCGCCTCGAAGCGGTATGCAAAACCCTCCGACGAGGAGCTTAAAGAGAGGCTTGCGCCCCTCCAGTACAAGGTCACCCAGCGCGACGGCACCGAGCCTGCCTTCAAAAACGAGTACTGGGACGAAAAGCGCGAGGGCATCTATGTGGATATAGTCTCGGGAGAGCCCCTTTTCAGCTCCACTGACAAGTATAAATCCGGGACGGGTTGGCCGAGCTTTTTAAAACCCCTCGTGGCGGACAATATCGTGGAGAGGGACGACCGGAGCCTTTTCACGCGGAGGACAGAGGTCAGAAGCAGGCAGGGGGATTCGCATCTGGGCCATGTGTTTTCCGACGGCCCGAAGCCAACGGGCCTTAGATATTGCATGAACTCCGCGGCACTAAGGTTTATTCCAAAGGAAGACCTTGAGGCGGAAGGCTACGGCGAGTTCTTAAAACTTTTCGAAAGGTAGTAGTTAGTCGGCTTTAAGGTCTCTCAAGGTTTCGGCAAACTCTTTCTTGTCCATTGCACCAGATGCAAGGGAAGTCATGGCGTTATAAAGTTTCCCCTTATTATCGCTAACATCTGTCCTGTTCAGTTTGAGGAACACCAGCGCAGCAGCAAGGGCCGTTCTTTTGTTTCCGTCTATGAACGGATGATTCCGGCATATGTGAAAGGCATAGGCTGCGGCCATTGCGAAGATGTCCCTCATTCCCTCGGCCCAGCCGTAGCGCTTTATCTGGTCGTTGTGTAGCTCAACCACCTCGGCAAGAGATAGAAAAACGACAGGCTTCACTTAGCGAGCTTCTTAAGGGTCTTCCCGTGCGCTTTGTTGACCTCTTCGAGCGCTTTCCTGAACTTTTTCTCCCTCTTTGCGCTTTCCACCGGCGAGATGATTAGATTCCTGCCGTCCGTGGTGATTTCAAGAGGGGTGTCAATGTCCATCTTCAAGAGCTCAAGGATTGGTTTGTCTATTATAAGGGCCGAGCTGTTTCCGTGGGCCACGAGCTTCTTAATCATGGCTGTCCTCCTCGTTATCTTATTGTATATACATTGTATAACTAAATTGGGGTGGTGTCAATAGCGGGCGACTGTAAGGAAGACCTTGAGGCGGAAGGCTGCGGCGAGTTCCTGAAAGTTTTTGAAAGGTAAATCCCCGCCCTCAGACGATCTTTACGCTTACCGCGTCGCCGGGAAGACCGAGGAAGAAGAGTTGAAAATATGGGAAGTGTCCCTGTATTTTGCTATTTAGGATCTTCCTTTCTTTGAGGAGCAAATTGTTGATTTACCTCATCAGTAGGCGTTGAGTCCCCTGCCTTTACGCATGCCCCCATGGAACTATTAAATGTTTCTCCTGGGCCACACGAGGGCGTAGGCGGGGGGACCCATTTATCCCCCGTTACGCCAATTTTAGTCCATGACGCAGGTGGCACATAATCGTCAATCTTCGCAAGAAGGGTTCCTGCCAGTTCTCCATTTAGATTTGTGAGAATTTGATGCTCCCGAAGTGCGGCCTCCAAATTATCGAGCGCAAGGCATGTAACGCCAAGGTAATAATGAGCCTCGTAGGAGTTCGGGTCAATGTCGATGGCTGCTTTAAAGGCATCGGCGGCCTTCTCAAGCAGATTTATATTTTTCATCACCTCATTGTCCCCAAGCTCCAAGTAATGGATACCGGTTTTTATGTGCTTATCTACAGATGAAGCCCCATCCTGCCGATCGGTGTCACCCGCAAATGCCGGAACCGGCATTGACAATATTAGCAGTAAAATCAATAACCTATTCATGATAGCCCCTCCTAGAACATAATTTCTTTTTCGCATGCCACTTTATAACACATATAAACGGCCTTGTCAACGAACTAATATGCCGTGTCAGGCCAATAAGAGAAGGCTTTATATCTTGAGGGACAACGCTCTTTAACCTGTGAATTACAGGTGTAATGTGCGACTATGGAAAGATGAAAATATGTGAAAATATGGGGACACTTCCCATATTCCCCACCCGGCGCTTCAGACGATCTTCACGCTTACCGCGTCGCCGGGTTTTATCTTAAGGGCCGTGGTGGCGTTGCTCATGTAGATGAATATCTCGAGGTTCCCGCTTGAGTTTATGAGGCCGTGCGGCCTCCGCTCCGCGCCCTGGGCGAAGTACTCCTTGATGTCGGTCTGGCCGCCCTTCAAAAACACCCTGAGCGAGCCGCCGGGTTTTAGTTCCTTGAGCTTTTCGATGTCTTCTGTCGTTATGTTTGTGGCGGCGTTTCCAAAGCCGTCGGAGTACAGGACCTGGCCGTTTATCTGGTTGTCCTCGATGTCCGAGGGTGCGGGGATGTCAAGGAGTGTGTAATCGTCTATAAGGTCTCCGAGGCTGTCGATGCGGACGCCCTTCGAAAGCCACGCAGCCACGGGGGCGAAGATGTCCCTTCCGTGGAAGGTGTTCCCCTTTGGAGGCAGGAAGTAGTGCTCAGCCGTGATGTGGCTCACCTGTGAGGTCTCCTCGCTTGAGCTTATAACCTTGCTGAATACCCCGTTGTCAGGGCCTATGAAATAATGCCCGTCGCACGCGACTATTATCGGCCTTCTTTCGGAGCCTACCCCCGGGTCTACGACTACCATGTGGATGGTCCTCATGGGGTAGTAGCGGAAGTATTCGTTTAATTTCAGGGCGGCCTCCATGAC
>DAOUWH010000171.1 GCA_030667205.1 Nitrospirota bacterium | reverse complement strand
TGCACCCCTTATGACAATAGCGTTGTTCACAGTATGGCCCGATTATAAAAACTCAACCTATAATATAAAAGAATCGGAAGCCATCTTTCAATGGGCACCGCATGGTGGCACCGCGCAGCGCCATGCGGGAGGGCATAAATGTACGAGAAAAATTACCGGGTTAAATGGTATAATTTAATTATGAAAAGTGCGTTCATTATTGTTGCGATTGCGCTTCTTTTGCCATCTCTGGCCTGGGCCGGGCCGCAGATAACGTTCGAGGACACAAGGCACGAGTTCGGCATCGTCGAGACTGGCACGCAACTTGAGCACGGGTTCACCCTCACGAATGCCGGCGACGAGGAACTTCTGATCAAAGGCTTAAAACCCTCCTGAGGCGTTACCGCTGTGAGGGCCGGTCAGGGCCTCATAAAACCCGGAGAGTCGGACACCGTGGAGGTATTCATAGACACCTCGGGCAAAAATGGCAGGATTGCCAAGACCGTCCAGGTCACGAGCAACGACCCCGATAGCCCCGTAGTCGTGCTTGTGCTCAGGGCCGATATCCAGACCGCGGCGCCCCCGCCTGTCCCCGCAGCCTCCAATACTCCGCAGTCGAGTCCTGAATAATCTTTCATTAACTTTTTATTACGTCTGAGGTATCATCTTAGTATGAAACTCGCACGGTATCTTGTAATCGCCATTGCCTTTGTTCTGCTTTCTGCCTCGGCCTCATGCGCGAAGGACGTCCAGACCGACAGGCGCGCCCGGATGATAGAGCGCGACATAAAGGGCAGGGGGGTAAGCGATGAGCGGGTGCTAAAGGCAATGGAGAGCATCCCGAGGCACCGCTTTGTGCCGGCCTTTTACCGCGACAGGGCCTACGGCGACCACCCCCTCCCGATAGGCGAGGGGCAGACGATATCGCAGCCCTATGTCGTGGCGCTGATGACCGAGGCCCTTGCGCTTAAGCCCGGCGAAAGGGTGCTTGAGATCGGCACTGGCTCGGGCTACCAGGCCGCCGTGCTTGCCGAGATAGTGGACGAGGTCTATACGGTTGAGATAAGGGAAGGGCTTTCGAAAAAGTCCGATAAACTCCTTAAGGAACTCGGCTACAAAAACATAAATGTCAAACACGCCGACGGCTACTGGGGCTGGCCCGAACAAGCCCCCTTCGACGCGATTATAATCACCGCCGCGGCAAACCACATCCCTCCGCCGTTAATCAGGCAGCTAAAAGAAGGAGGGCGGCTGATACTCCCCCTTGGTCCGACTACCTTTTACCAGGTGCTCACCCTTGCCACAAAGCACAAGGGGGGAGAGCTGAGGCTCGTGCAGATGAGCCCGGTCAACTTCGTCCCCATGACCGGCGAGGCGCAGAAGGGGGAGTGAGGCTAAGTCTTTCCTTTAAACCTCATCCCCCCTTGTTTCAAATGATGTCCATGCCTTCCTTATCACCAAAAACGCTCCGGCGTACATCAGCGCGCCAGCGAGGAAAACCGCCTTAAAACCTAAGGCCAGCGCAAGCATGGTAGCCAGAATAGGCGCGAGCACCGAGAAGCATCCGTTTACCGCCCACGCCCAGGGTATCAGGCCGGGCGAGCGCTCACCCAGAAGCCTTATCCCCATGGGAAAGGGTATTCCCATGAGCGCCGCGGCTGGCGCAACAAGCAGGAACGAGAGCACGAACTTGACCGGAAGCGAATATGCCGCAATTGCCCCGGCCAGGGCGGTAAGCCCGAGGCCGTAAGGGATTACCAGCGCCGCTAAAGTTATTACCGTCCGGGGCGTCCTCAGGGAGGAAAACTTCTCGCTCAGAAGGCTTCCCGTGCCAGAGCAGATGAGAACAGCGGCAAGCACCACCGCGATTGCGTATGAGGGGTTTTCAAGCGGAAGTATCATGCCCTGAATTAGTGGCACCTCCACGAACATGAAGCCAAGTCCCAGAAGGGCGAAATACAAGAGAACGGGCGAAGGCCGGGTACGCTCTCTGCTTTTAATCGCGGGAAGTACGAGGAGTACGAGGCTCAGCAGGAGCACCTGCGCAAGCACCACGGGCAGGAGGTAGCCCTCTTCGATAAAGAACTGCGACTTCCCGCCCATCACCTTCTGAGTCTCCTTCAGACTGCCGAGCCTGAGATAGTGGTGGAAAAAGGGTTTTTCATCGGTGACCGGTTTGATGTCAAATATGTAATCCCGCAAGAAGGCGCCTCTGGTGCCTATCTCTATGACGCTCTTAAAGGCCCGGTAGTAGTCGTTGTCGGGCATTTGCACGTAGATATTGGTCTCGCTCTCTCTGATGCCCGGATAGTAGACGACGTCGAAGTTCCTGTCCCGCGAAAACTTTTGTAAAGCCTCTGTCTCGGGAAATGTGAGGGGGTCCCTCTTAACAAGTACGCAGATGCTTCCCCAGCTCCGGATGGCGGCTATGTGCTCCCTCGGGGCTGATATGCCGAGCTCCTCAAGCGCGGCGATTGCGGTCGTAAGGAGCCTGAGCTCCGCCCGCGGCGGTGGGATAAGGAACATGTTCAGGCTCAGCACCCCTTCGCCGGTCAGATGAGTTATATACTGTTTAAAAGCCTCCACCGTAAGGGCGTAGTCCTCGGACATGCCGAAGGACCCGGTGGGCAGGGGGCCGGTAAGGGATATGTCTATGACGTCGTAGAGCCGATCGGTGGAGCGCAGCATGCTCCTTGCGAGTTTCTTATAAGAGCTGGCGTCGTAGATGCCTCCTGAGAACTTGCCGTAGTCTTTCCTGATAACGTCCACGACCAGGGGGTTGGACTCCGCGCTCTCGATGTCTATGGCCCCGTACTGCCGGGCAAGCAGCACCGAAAGCCCGCCCCTGGGCTCGACGACGAGGACCGCGTCCCTCGGCCCTATCTCGTAGGGAAGGGCGGCGGGAAGATGCCTTAAAAACTCCGTCTTCTCTCCGGCCTCTGTTATCGCGTTTATCTCGGTGCCGTCCACCGAGAGGCCAATCTGCCGTGGAAGCTCTTTAAAATATTTAAGGCTCATCCCCGGAGCGAACCTGACCATGGAGCTTTCAAAGGTATCCACTCTCGAAAAACCGCTGTAGTAGGTCTTCAGGTGCTTCGCCCCCGGGAACCTTAAGGCCTGCTCAAGTCCCTTGTACTCCGACATCCTTATGTGCATAAAATCGGGGCTGAGGCTGGCGGTGATGATTAGAAGCAGGGTAAGCAGGAGTGCCGGCCTTGCTCTACCGAGTAAAAAAGCCCCGAGCAGGGCGCATGCGGCTATGGCATATACGCTGGTCTCCGGGCCGAGCCCCGCAATAATCACGATGGCGGCCACCGAGCCCAGGCCAGCCCCCAGGAGGTCGGCCCCGTATATCAGCGATGCCCTCCGGCTCTCCAGGGCGAAGGAGGCCGACACTACCAGTCCGAAGAACAGGAACGGCACCGATAGAAAGGCGTAATACAGCCCGATATACAGCAGCTGGTGGCGGTCCCACGCCAGCCTCGCCGGGTCGAAGGGGACCATGTTCGTCCCGACGTAGCCGGCCACGACCGACACGGCAAGGCCCAGCGCGTAGAGGCCGAGGTCTTCCCTCTTCTTAAGCGCCGGCCACAGCGCGAGCACTGTGCCGCTCAGGCCAAGGCCCAGCATCGCGATGCTCAGCACCATGAATGCGAAGTGGTACCACAGCGAGATTGAAAACACCCTCGTAAGGGTTATCTCAAGCGATATCGCCGAGGCCGAGCAGAAGAATATCCCGGCCAAGAGACGCGCAATGCCCATAGAGCCATTATATTTCACCCGGTGGAGAAATAACAGAGGCTCAGTATTAATCTTTGGGGCTCCGCCCCTTTTTTGTTTATGTTGGGACCCCTTAGAAAGTTTCAGTGGAGAGGAGGAAGGCCGCAGGGTTAAGAGCCAGGTACTGTCTGAGGCACGAAGTGCCGAGTTTAGCTGGTTTACCGGAGGCCAACGGAGCGGAGCGCCCGGAAGCTTTCTCGGGGTGCCCTTCTTTTGGTTCCGTTTTCTTGGGCAAGCAAGAAAATGAACCGGGGCCTGGGCGGAGCCCCAAAGACGGCTTTTCTTGCCCCCTTTTTTTATGTGTTCATCATTTTCCCTCCCAAGGGGCGATTTCAGGTTTGTTTTCCGGCAGTTGCGCTGTTTTGGGGGTGTTCATTATCCGTTCACTATCGCTCCCTGAATTTTTGGGGCCTGCTCGCCTCGGTCGCCTCAGCGACTCGCCGAGGAGAGCG
>DAOUWH010000211.1 GCA_030667205.1 Nitrospirota bacterium | reverse complement strand
GGTTTTTCAGAAGCCGGTGGTTGTAGTGGATGTGGTAGGTAATCTTCCTGCCGTCGTACGGCAGGGCCGAGACCTCGGTCTTGCCTTCCTTGAACACGACCGGCCTTAGAACTTTGATATACGGCCGGGATGACGATTGCACGGTAATGCCGGCGCTTAAAATCATCTCCACAAAACCTACGGAACTGCCGTCGAGGATGGGAATTTCGGGACCGTCCACCTCAATTATAATGTTGTCTATATCGAGACCGGCCAGCGCGGCAAGAAGATGCTCGACTGTCTTTATGCTCGTGCCGTTTGAGCCCAGGGTCGTGGCAAAAACTGTATCGCGTACGGCATTGACGGTTGCGTTTATGAAGGCGCCCTTGTCGGGCCTGAAAAACACTACCCCGCTGTCCCGCGGCGCAGGCCTCAGCCTGACCACAACGTGCTTGCCCGTATGAAGGCCACGTCCCTCAAAAACCAGGTCTTCGCTTATGGTCTTTTGTAAACGCACGGCATTGCTTATAAGCAAGTTAGGTGCCAGATACTAACCCCTTAATTAAAAAGGATTTGCCCCCGGGGGGTGTTGTTTGTATACACCAGGCTGTGGTGCGGAAGCCACAGCCTCAGACCTCCCCGCCCACAACCATCTCGGGTATCCTGACCGTAGGCATGGCATCTGAGACTGGCACTCCCTGGGCGTCCTTCCCGCAGGTGCCAATGGCAAAACCCAGGTCTGAGGCCACCATGTCGATGGATTTCAGGACCTCGGGGCCGCTTCCGGTGAGGGTCGCCCCCCTTACGGGCTCCCCTTTGGTGCCGTTTTCGATAAGGTAGCCCTCCTGCACATCGAACACGAAATCCCCTGCCACGGTGTTGACCTGCCCGCCGCCCATCTTCACCACCAGCAGGCCCTTCTGCGTAGCCTTTAGGACATCTTCGGGCCCTGAGTTGCCCGGTACTATGAAGGTGTTCGTCATGCGTGGGATGGGCCTGTAGAGATATGACTCGCGCCTGCCGTTGCCCGTGGAGGCCGTGCCCTCGCGCATCGCGTTGAGCCTGTCGTAGAGGTAACCAACGAGCACCCCGTCCTTTACAAGCACCGTCTTTTGCGAGACGGTCGCTTCGTCGTCGAACCTGAATGAACCCCTTTTGCCCGGCAATGTAGCGTCGTCAACCACGGTGACCAGCGGGGAGGCAACCTCCTTACCCTTCATCCCGGAGTATTTCGAAAGCCCCTGTCCGGCAAGGTCCGCCTCGAGGCCGTGGCCTATGGCCTCGTGTATCATCGTCCCCCCGGCCTCGGATGATATCACCACCGGCATCCTGCCGCCGGGGGCCCGCCGGGCCGAAAGCATCATCACCGCGCGGTCGGCGGCCCTGAGGGCCGCCTCGACAAGCGGTTCCTCATCGAAGATCTCAAAGCCCGCAAACCCGCCGCGGGGCTCGTAGCCTGTCTGTATCACACCTCCCTCCTCGGCGATGACGTTTACAACCCCTACAGTATGTATGCGCTCGTCCTCGACCATGCTGCCCTCGGAGGTGGCGATCTGCACGCGCTGCGTGAGGTCCCTGTAAAAGACGCTTACCTGTCTTATCTTCGGGCTCCTCCCCCTGGCCGCGGCGTTTGAATCCTTAAGGAGGCCGACCTTTTTGTCCATCGGGACATCGCCGGGAGGAAGTTTTATGACGAACTCCGAAGAGGGTTTTTCCACCCGAAGGTCTATGTCCTTTGTAAAAGCTCCCCCCTCTACGGCCTTGCTCAGGACCGAGGCCGCCTCAACGAGAGCCCCTGCGCTCAGGTCGTTGCTTATGGCATAGGCGCTTCTGCCGCCCCAGATAAGCCTTATCCCCACGCCCTGCTCCTGGCCCGAGACTATCTCCTCGGTCCGGTCGTCCTCAAGACGTATGTATGTGGGCCTGCGCCACTCGACGAAGACGTCGGCGTAGTCCCCCCCGCGCGAGAGCGCCTTTTTCAGAACATCCTGTAGCAGTTCCTTATCAAGCATCTTTTAACCTAATTAATATCAGTAACGTACTCATAATGCAGTTGTCGCCGGCCTCCAGAGGTAGCATCAAAATTGTGGTAGTATTATATCATGCCGATTGTAGGGGTCATAGCCGGAAGCGGACTGTACGAAATCCCCGGCCTCAAGATGCTCAGAGACACCGGGATAAAAACTCCGTACGGGGAGCCTTCGGCCCCATACAGCATAGGCGAGCTCGGGGACATCGAGATCGCGTTTCTCCCCAGGCACGGCTCGCCGCACCGCATACCGCCGGCCCAGATAAACTACAGGGCCAACATCTGGGGGTTCAAGGAGCTCGGCGCCGAAAGGGTTTTAACACTGAACGCAACCGGAGGCATAAACCCGGACCTCAAACCCGGCGACATCGTCATAACCGACCAGGTCATAGACATGACCCAGGGCGCAAGACAGGGCACCTACTACGACAGGGACGAGGTCGTGCACGTCGATTTCACCGAACCCTACTGCCCCGAACTCAGAGGCGCCCTGCTTGAGGCGGCAACCAGAGCGGCAATTGATATTAAAGACAAAGGCACCTACATATGCGTCAACGGCCCGAGACTCGAGAGCAGGGGCGAGATCAGGTTCTTCGGCACCGCGGGCGCGGACATTGTGGGCATGACCGGGATGCCCGAGGCCTCGCTCGCTCGCGAGCTTGAGCTCTGCTTTGCAAGCGTCTCGGTGGTCACAAACTACGCCGCCGGCATAACGACCGCGAGGCTCACGACCTCCGAAGTGGTAAGCGTGATGAACGAGACGACCGAGAAGTTAAAACTTCTCATTAAGGAGGCCCTGCCCCTCATCCCCCCGGAAAGGGCCTGCCCCTGCAAGGACACCCTCAGGGACGCACGGCTGGGGTCATAGACCCTTTTCCATTAGAAATTAAACGCCGTACGACCTTTGTCATCCCCGCGAAAGCGGGGGTTCAGAAGGCAGGAATGACATATTATGATGTTTGGGATTTTGTTTCTTAGATATTGTTTGGAATTTAGTGCTTAGAAATCAGGATTTTGTTTTCCTGCCGTTTTTGATCCTGTAGAGCTTTATCTTCGCCCTCAGGGTATTGCGGTTGAGGCCAAGGAGTCTTGAAGCCTTGAGCTGGTTGCCCCCGGTCTCCCTGAGAACGAGTTCGATGAGGGACTTCTCGACCTCGGAGG